>JAYTGH010000096.1:0-7095 GCA_043733645.1 Flavobacterium sp.
GTAAAACAAGCTCGTGCTGCCGAAATAATGGATTTACAATCTCAAATTTCCTGGGATTTAAATCAGGAAAAAGTAGGACAGACTTTCAAATGTATCATCGACAGAAAAGAAGGACAGTATTTTATCGGAAGAACCGAGTTTGACAGTCCGGATGTGGATAACGAAGTACTAATTGACGCTTCAAAATTCTATGTCAAAACAGGTGAATTCGTAAATGTAAAGATTATTGATGCTACCGAGTTTGATCTTTATGGCGAGCCTGCTTAATAACTAAAGCTTACTCCTGCTACAAGAAAATTTTTACCGAAGGTTTCTGTGTTTTGTGTTGCGCCATTGTGAACAAAATTCAAAGACAATGGCATTGTGATTCCTTTCCCTAAATCAATTTCTTTGATGGCTTTGATACCTAAATTACAAAACGAAACTTTGTCATAATCTGCATAACTGTAATAGCCTGCTTTGTTATTCAAAACGACACCAATAACCGGGTCTAACCCTATTCCTTTTAAACCTTTCTTTGACGATTTTTCAAACAACGTAAACGTATAACCCAACTCAAGATAGGTGGTGAAATTTTGCTTTGCGTTTTCTCCATTGCTGTCATAACGAAAATCATTCCCGGCGATGAGTGTACTTATCGTAGCATTAAATGGGTATTTGTATCCTTCCGAAAAATCAAAAAACCATATAGCATCTACCGTCTTTACGCCATCTTTTCCATAATTAAAAAAACTATTATTAACACCTTCCGCTTTTTCTACCGACGGCCAGTAATAATCCCAAAGCTGAAACTGTAAAAAATCATTGAGTTTATAGCTAGCATAAAAATCAGTTTCCTGATAACCCTTATATATAGTTCCATCAGCATAGGAATACTCATTTTTAAAGTTAGTTGTTCCCCAAAAACCCAATGTTACTTTTGACGTAACCTTATATTCTATAGTTGGTTGAACAGCTACATAGTCTCCGCCCCAACATTGACCACGCCAAAGATAACGACTGACAATGTCTAGTTTTAACGATAGCTTTTTCTCTTTTTCAACACTAAGTGTGTCCTTTTTTGATTCACTTTCCTGCGAAAACATTGAAGTAGAAATAATGATAAGATGAAAAAATAACAGCTTAAATTTCATTGTAATTCTCTTTGTCTAAATACTTATTTATCATTTCAAACAAATTCTCTCTGTTCAATGGCTTTGTCAGATATCCGTTGAATCCTGCAGCTTCAATTTTTATTTTATCTTCCGATGATGAATAGGCCGTTTGGGCAATTATCGGAAGATTCGGGCGTATAGGCCTGATTTGCTCCATAGCTTCAAAACCGGTCATAATTGGCATTTTAATATCCATAAGGACCAAATCAATATTCGGATGGTTGAGGCAAATATCAACCGCTTCCTGACCATTTATCGCTCTTATGATTTTGTAATTCTTCTTTTGCATCATCTTTTGGAACAACAAGAAATTGATGTTGTCATCTTCGGCAATCAAAATAGTTTCTCCTTCTGATTTCTGAACCTCAACATTATTGATAGATTTTACCGAGATATGATCCACTTTTGAATAGTTCAGCGGAATTGAAAAATAGAACGTAGAACCTTCACCCACTTTTGAATCCAGACTAATTGTCCCGCCAAGTAAATCTATATACGCTTTTGTAATCGCTAATCCCAATCCTAAGCCACCAACCTTAATCGAAATATCGCTGTCAACACGCTTAAATCGGTCAAAGATATTTTTGTGATTATCTTCATCAATACCCAATCCTGTATCTTTCACCGTAAAATTGATTAACTCTTTTTCTTCATCTATTTCAAATCCAAAAGTTACCGAACCTTTTTCTGTAAACTTAAGCGCATTGGTCAACAAATTAATGATAACCTGTTTCAGCTTTATGTCATCCGTTATGATATTGAACTGCGCCGGAGTTTTGGGTTTGATTAATTTAAAATCGATATCTTTATTCTTAATCGTAATCTTTACGGTTTCGTAAAGTTCATTAATGCAGGATTCCAGATTAACTACCGTTAAATTTGGCGTAAGCTGATTCGAATCAATTTTTGACATTTCAATCAAATCATCAATAATCCCAACCAAATTCTTCCCGCTCTTTTCAATCACATTCAAATATTCGAGCTTTTCGCTTTCGCTGATATCGGTATTTAGAAGCAGTTCCGTAAAACCATTAATGGCATTCATCGGAGTCCGTATTTCATGCGACAAATTGGCTAAAAAGGAAGACTTTAATCGGTCGCCTTCTTCGGCTTTTATCTTTGCTTTTATCAACTCTATTTTCTGATTGCTGTTTTCTTCGAATAAATTTCCAATGTAGCTAAACTCACCGGTGGTCTTCTTCAACTCTTTAATAGCTCTTCTGTTTCCGGATTCTAAGGCTCTTCTCACCAAATCCAAAGGATAATAAACCAATTTTCGGGTGTAAATTAAATTGATTAAAAGGTTAATGATAAATGCCACAATAATGACATACAAGATTCTGATGGCATTATCAAAATACACCTCAAAATTTCTTTTAAATAGCAGCTTCCCAACAAATTGATTATCAGAATCTTTTAAAACATACAAAGAAGATATTTTATGTTTTTCCGTTGGCAAAGCAACATCTGTGTCGGTAAACAGTATCGAGGAACTTGTCAATTCTTCTAGATTTTTAATGTATTTTATATCCATTAATCGAACAACAAAGAAATAACCTGAAGTTGGCGTTTTCTTTTTTAACGGATCGTTTGATCGATGAATAGCAGCACCCGTAACTTCAACAATTCCTTCTGGAATTTTTAGATAGAATTTATTTATCCCAACTTTATTGAGCAAGGTCATTTCCTTTTTCGGAATAAAATCTATGGTCTTTATCTTAGAGGTTGGGGTTCTCATGATAAAATTCTTGTGAGCATCATAAACACCCAAATAATCAGCCTCATAAATTGCTAACTCATTACCTATGGTTTCGTTATACCATTTAGCATCTTTTGTGTTTATAAACTTTACAAATTCATCCCAATTGGTATCATTGTTAATCGCAACAAGTATGGGCTTAGAATTCACCTCAAGCAACTTGTTTACCTCGTTATCAAACTGTTCTATAGTAGTTTTATAGACTTGTTTTTCAGCCTTTTTGGTGTAATAGAATAAAGCAAAATAGAGTAAAATAAAAAATATACTCGAAGAAAATATTAACCAAAGTATTTTTGGAAATGTTTTTTTAACCGTCATGATTATTTCAACAAATTAACTTTTGTTTAGCATTTAAAAATAGAGCAAAGAAAATAGAAATAATCACTCGCTGTGCAAAAACAATTAACAAGTTATTAAGAATTTAAGAGAAAATTAAATTACCAATAATCCAAATTCTCGCAATGTATTAACGGGCTTGGAATACCAAAACAATTCAAAATCATCGTATTGGATTTCGAAATCTGTTTTTAATTGCATAAAGGTAAATACCTTCTCCTTGTTTTGAACTACACAATTATTTCTAATTGTTATACATTCCAAAGTTTTTAATAGCCAATCTGCTTTGTCTTTTTCTAATGAAATTTCAACGGTTTCTCTTTTATCGTGAAACGTCAATTTCATCATTTCCCAAGAGTTCCCTTTTTTGGATTTTGTAAAAGCCTCGTTTAATGGGGATCCTCCTATCCAGATTATTTTTGCTGAAGGTTTTATTGCGAAATTATCATCACTTTCAAGACAGGAAACAATATAATCGGAAGGAATTGTTGTATTCGGAATTTTAAAATCAAACCAATCTTGCAGCTCATAATCAAAGCAGATTCCGTGCATAAAATTAAACAGCGATTTCTTTAGTCCAAAGCTAAATTTATCGTGATTGATTCCGGTTTTGTCTTTAAACTGTATATCGTTGTTGGCAAAAGTAATATCGTTCATTTCGGGAATTACACCAAATTCTTCCGGGAACATCCCAACCGGACTGTGCGCCGTCATGGCAAACTGATGCCAAAATCCCGACTGTAGTATTCCCAATTCAAACATCTGACGCACCATTTCTAAACTGTCAATGGTTTCCTGAACGGTTTGTGTCGGATAACCATACATGAGATAGGCATGAACCATGATTCCCGCTTCGGTGAAATTCCGCGTGACTTGTGCCACTTGCGCAACGGTCACTCCTTTTTGGATTAGTTCCAATAATCTGTCGGAAGCCACTTCCAATCCGCCCGAAACGGCTATGCAGCCCGAAGCTTTAAGCAGTAAACACAAATCGGCTGTGAAACTTTTCTCAAAACGAATATTGGTCCACCACGAAACGGTTAACTTCCGGCGAAGTATTTCCAACGCTACTTCACGCATCAATGCCGGTGGTGCCGCTTCATCTACAAAATGAAAACCAGTTTCTCCAGTTTGAACAATGATTTCCTGCATCCTGTCGACCAATGTTTTCGCGGCTATAGGTTCGTAGAGCTTTATATAGTCCAAAGAAATATCACAAAAAGTACACTTTCCCCAATAGCATCCATGAGCCATTGTCAGTTTGTTCCAACGTCCATCACTCCACAAACTGTGCATCGGATTGGCGATTTCGATAACCGAAATGTATTTATCCAAAAGCAAATCAGAATAATCTGGAGTACCAACCTCACTTTGTTTATAATCGGATTTGATAGAATTGTTTTTATATACAACTTCGTTGTTTTCGAGGAGAAACGTTCGTTTATATTCTTTATCAATTGTCACTTGTTCATTATCAATTATCAATTCAACAGGCAATTCCCCGTCATCTAATGTAATAAAATCAAAGAATTCAAAAACGCGCTTGTCTTTTAAATCGCGGAGTTCTGTATTTGGAAATCCACCGCCCATGGCTGTTTTTATTTCAGGGAAATACTTTTTGATGAATTGAGCACAACGAAAAGCGCTGTATAAATTGCCAGGAAACGGAACCGAAATACAAACCAATTTGGGTAGGACTTCCTTAATTCTCACTTCTAAAATCTGTAATGAAATTTTATCAATATAGGTCAATTCATTTTGCAAATGATGATACATTTCATTAAAAGAATTAGCGCTTCTTCCTAAACGTTCAGCATAACGGCTAAAGCCAAAGTTTTCATCGACGACTTCTTTAATATAATCGGATAAATCTTCGAGATACAAGGTCGCCAAATGTTTGGCTTTATCCTGCATTCCCATCGAGCCAAACGCCCATTCCATATCGTCTAGCTGCTCAAAACGCGATGCTTCGGGAAGAAAGTTTCCCGCACATATTTGTCGTGCAAGCGTTTGATTCTTCCCCTGAAGAAATTCGATGACAGCATCAATTGTATTAATGTAATCCTGTCGTAACGAATAGATTCGTTGTAAGTTTGGGTGCAGCGTGCCGGGTGCCGGGTGCTCAAATAATTTGGTAAGGCCTTCTTTAGAAAAGAGTGCTAAAATCACTTCGATGCCCAAATCCATCTGAAAGGCTCCAATGCCTTTGGTGTTCAGGAAACCTTTTAAATAGCCTGTTGCCGGATAGGGCGTGTTGAGCTGCGTAAAAGGTGGCGTGAGTAACAGAAGGTCTTTCATGATGGGCAAAATTACGCAGGTAAAGATAAAGTTTTGGAATGTAAAAACCAGAAAGTGCTGTAGATATGTTTTGCGGCACTACTGTTGAGGGGCATTCTAGATGACAGAAACTTTTGCACTTAGAATCATCAATACTAAATCATATAGTGGTAAAGATTTGCATTTTTAAAAATGACAAATCATTGTATTGTTCTTTATTATTTTAAAAAACAACCGCGGTTGTTTCTTAAAATAGCCGCGGTTGTTTTATAAAATGACCGCGGTTGTTTTTATAAGTAACCGCGGTTAATTATTCAGAGACTGCTGAACACGAAATTTCATAGGGCTTAAAGAAGTTAAAAATCTATAGGACAGTATGTTTTTGACAAAATGAATAACCGATTCAAAACAAATGTTTTGTGACCTGTTTTTTACCTGTATTTCTTTTATTTTTTTTTCAATCAGTAAATTTTTTCTTATTATTTTAAATATTTATTATATTGTGGCAGCCTTTAATAAATATAGATAACAAACAAACTTGACAACGATGAGAAAAAACATACTAATCACACTGGCACTGGCGACAACCTTTTGTCTCGGTTTCGCGTTTAAAACAGTCACCATTACACAAACAACTTTGAAAAAAGTAACAGGAATTGGAGGCATTTTCTTCAAATGCAAAGACCCAAAAACAATGACCGAATGGTATAAAGTGCATCTTGGTTTAGACGCAAATCCATACGGAGCAACCTTTGAATGGTATCAAGATGCCGATGGTAAAAAGAAAGGACAAACACAATGGACGCCCTTTAAGGAATCGACAACCTACTTTGACCCTTCTAAACAGGACTTTATGATTAATTACCGGGTAGAAAATCTTGAAGCATTGGTTGAACAGCTAAAAAAAGAAGGCGTAACTATTGTTGATAAACTCGAAACGTACGACTATGGTAAATTCATTCATATACTCGACGCAGAAGGAAATAAAATTGAATTGTGGGAACCTATTGATTAGGTATTTCGTGAGACAAAACCGAAATTATTTAACCTCTTCCTTTTTTCTGGCAGCAATAAAATTGATTAGTCTTTTGCCATATAATGATTTTGCAACCTTTGGAGTCATCGATTTTTGAATCGTATCCATATACTTCAGATTGATGTCATAAATTTCAGCCAAAGCCACGTAAGGCGCCACTTCATAATCTCCGTGATTGACTGCAAAATTAGTGCTGTAAAGGTATTTTCTTTTTAAAACTCCCTTTTGTTCTTCCTCAATTTTATTGACTTCCTCAGTATTATTCGCTTTTAGTGCCTTGAATCTTTTTTCAAACAAAGTCAAATCCTGATCGACATATCGTGAAACCACTTTTTTGTATTCCTCATAAAGCTCCTGGTTTTTGGAACCTGTTATTTTGACATCAGCGGTAAAAAAATCTAATGAGGTTTCGATAGTCATCTTCCCTTTTTCGGCAAAGAACGGAATGTTATTATCAACCGAATTGGTTACGCCTCGGTCTAAAAACAAATAGAGCATTTCTGGAGATTGTAAATCAAACTCGCTGGTGAAAT
>JAYTGH010000097.1:0-7080 GCA_043733645.1 Flavobacterium sp.
GGCATCAATACCAATCAATTTCAGGATTTCTTCACCAACAAAAAGAAAAGCAATCATTATAACTGCTGAAACAAGCGCTGCTTTTTCGGATTGGATTTCTCCAAATTTTGCTCTCAGACCAATAATCACGGGAATACTTCCGACGATATCAATCACGGCAAAAAGCACCATCGTGGCTGTGGCTATTTCTCTAAAATCGATGTTCATAAATTTCTTTTTTCAAAAGTACTAAATTCCAAAATGGAAATTCTAAATCCCAAATCTAATTTGGTTATTTTTGCAGTGAATTTAAATTCCCAAATCCATAATGCTAAATTCTGAATTTTTATGTTTCAATTAGGCAAAACCATAGTTTCTGAAGACATACTCGAAAAAGATTTTGTCTGTAATCTTTCAGCTTGTCATGGCGCTTGCTGTGTAGATGGTGATGCCGGTGCGCCTTTGACTCACGAGGAAACCGAAATTTTGGAAAAAATCTATCCAAAAATAAAACCTTTTTTACGCAAAGAAGGCATAGAAGCGATCGAGAGATTGGGCACTTGGGTTGTGGGAACCGACCAAGATTTGGAAACACCATTAATTGATAATAAAGATTGTGCGTATGTAATTTTTGATGGAAAAACAGCACTTTGCGGCATCGAACAAGCCTATAATCAAGGAATAATTGATTGGAAAAAACCGGTTTCATGTCATTTGTATCCCATTCGTGTTAAAGATTTTACCGAATTTGCTGCTGTCAATTATGACCGATGGGATATTTGCAATCCTGCTTGCTCATTGGGTAAAGAACTCGAAGTTCCGGTATATAAATTCGTGAAAGAAGCTTTGATTCGAAAATTTGGAGAAGACTGGTACGCTGAACTTGAAAAAGTAGCCGAAGATTTGAAGCAAGGGAAGTAGGGCCGAGCGTTAAAAAAGAGTCTAGCAGACTCTTTTAGCGAAGGAGCCAGGCGGCGGAGTGGCCTCTATCACACCTTGTTTTTTTGTAAGAATTTAATTTTCTTTGGAACTGGCTCTGCATTTGTTCGGAAAGGCTACAATTTTTGGAAATTTTTTGCGAACAAATTGCGAACGAAACCCGAACAAAACCCCTACGAAATCAGGTCTCTTTTTTTGATGTATCTTCTTATAAATTAGTCATTTTGCAATGTGTGTTTTTTGAAAGAATTTCTAAGTTTTGGAAATACATTAAAACTTATCAAAATAAAAAGCCTTCACTATTGAATTTTTTTTGTGGAGAAGATGGGACTCGGACCCACTTTCCCGATTACTATCAGGACGCTCTGATGCTTATTTGATATCAATTTCTCTCTATAGATTCCTGCTTTTCATTTTCTTGATTTACATTTCTCCCTGGCAGGCTTCACTTCTTGAAGGAAATGTTTCTGAATATTTTAACTCGCAATCTTTTACTGCCTTTATGAATTTACTCCTGCTATTTAAATGGTCGTCCAACCTTTCGCCAATGTTTTGGCAAGAACCCCATATAATATTTGTTAAGCAATTTTGAATAAATAATATAAGTGTAAAACATATTAAAAAGAAAAAGTCCCAAAAATGGGACTTTGTGGAGAATATCGGATTCGAACCGACCACCTCTTGCCTGCCAGGCAAGCGCTCTAGCCAAATGAGCTAATCCCCCATATTTTATATACTCTTAGACCACCTTCCCGATTACTATCGGGACGCTCTAACCAAATGAGCTAATCCCCCAAAATGTTCGACAAATATATATTTTATAGAAACAAATAGCAATTCAAAACCTATCTTTTTCATATTTGTTATAAATTTACATCTACTAAAAAAGTAATTACCTTTGCAATAAATTCAAAAGCATGAGTAACATCAGAATTACCAAACAATTTTCTTTCGAAACCGGACACGCGCTTTATGGCTATGATGGCAAGTGCAAAAATGTACATGGACACAGTTATAAACTTTCGGTAACGGTTATCGGGAAGCCTATCACGGATAATTCGAATGTGAAATTCGGAATGGTGATTGACTTTTCGGATTTGAAAAAAATTGTAAAAGAAGAAATTGTTGATGCTTTTGATCATGCTACTGTTTTTAATAAAAATACACCGCACGTTGAATTAGCTGCCGAATTAAAAAGCCGTGGGCATCATGTGATTTTGGTAAATTACCAACCAACAAGCGAAAATATGGTAACTGATTTTGCTCAAAAAATAAAAAATCGTTTGCCCGCTGACATTAAATTACATTCCTTAAAACTACAGGAAACCGACACTTCGTTTGCCGAATGGTATGCCTCAGATAATGAATAACCTCAACCTTGATGACCATTTCTCCTAACAAAAAAATATATTTTGCTTCTGACCAACACTTTGGCGCACCTACCCCTGAAGCAAGTTTCCCGCGTGAACAAAAGTTTGTCGCTTGGCTTGATGAAGTAAAAAAAGATGCTGAATGTATTTTTCTTTTAGGTGATTTGTTCGATTTTTGGTTCGAATATAAAACCGTTGTTCCTAAAGGATTCGTTAGAGTTTTAGGCAAACTGGCTGAAATTCGCGATAGCGGAATTCCAATTTATTTCTTTGTAGGCAACCATGATTTGTGGATGGGAGATTACTTTCTAAAAGAACTGAACATCCCTGTTTATAATGATAATCAAGAATATGAATTCAACGGGAAAACTTTTTTGATTGGTCATGGCGATGGAAAAGGCCCGGGTGACAAAGGATACAAACGCATGAAAAAAGTATTTACCAGTCCATTTTCAAAATGGCTATACCGCTGGCTGCATCCTGATTTAGGAGTTAAACTGGCACAATATCTTTCGGTAAAAAACAAATTGATTTCGGGCGATGCCGATGTAAAATTCCTTGGCGAAGAAAACGAATGGTTAGTTTTATATGCCAAACGTAAACTCGAAACGAAACATTACAACTACCTTATTTTTGGTCACCGTCATTTACCAATGGTGCTAACAGTTGGAGAAAACTCTGAATATGTTAACCTTGGCGACTGGATTGGCTATTTTACTTATGGTGTTTTTGATGGTTCGACCTTTGAGTTGAAGGAATACAAATAAATTCAACACAAATTTCACAGATTTACACTGATTAAATTTGTGCAAATCTGTGAAATCTGTGTTCTGTAAAATCACCTCAAATCTTTCAATCGCAACTAATGTTTGTCATTTCGACGAAGGAGAAATCGCATAATCTTAAGCTAACTTAATGAAGTGATGATTCAAAAATTCATATGTTGGATTAAATTCCCGAATCAAATTTAGTTTCTTTTCTCTTCTCCGTTTTTTCAATACTTTTCCCCTAGCAATTGCTTCTTGCACCCATACAAATTTTTCATAATACACTCTAAAAACTCCAAATTGTATTTTGAAGCAAATGTTTTGTTTCCTGATTCTATATTTATTTGTGTTGTTTTAACCTTTCTCTCAAATTATTTGTCATTCCTATATAAAAAGTAGACCTATAACTATTGGTAATGATGTAAACATAATAAGAATGGAAACCTAGTTGTGGATTTAACATGTAATAACGTGTTTATTTGAATAGTGCTATGTGATTTACTTCGTCAGTTCGCTTTGCTCTTGTAACCCTTTGGTCGAAATGACAGTTTTGTTTGTCATTTCGAAATGGAACGAAGTGGAATGAGAAGTCACATAATCTTTGCTAACTAAGTGAAATGTTGTGTGAATAGTTTTATGTGATTTCTCCCGTTGGTCGAAATGACAAGCACCAGTCGAAATGACAAAAGGATTACCTCAAATCCTTTAACCGCAACTGCACCGTTACGTTTCCATTGAATTCGTTTTCGTCAATACAATAAACAGCTTCAAACGATTTTTGGTTTTTAACCAATTCTAATTTATTACCTAATCCAAAACCAATCGCACCAACCCGAGGCGCTGCCGAATCGAGCGTAGCTAAACCTACAGAGTCAGATTGCTTTACGAATAGTTTTAAATGTTCTTCATCTTTCCCTAGTTGCTTAGCATAGCCGGTGTCTTTTAGGTTTTTAGTCATAAAAGTTGGTGTCATATTTTGCGGACCAAAAGGTTCAAATTGGTTTAGCAATCGTACTAATCTTTCATTGATATTCGTCAGATTAATTTCTGCATCAATTGAAATTTCCGGAGTTAACAAATCGGGGGGAATGGTTTCGGAAACTACTTTTTCAAAAGCGTTTTTAAAATTTTGATAATTGGCTTCTTTCAAAGTCATTCCTGCGGCATACATATGTCCACCAAATTGTTCAAGATGTTCGCTGCTTGCTTCCAGCGCATTATAAATATCAAAATCTTTCACCGAACGTGCAGAAGCAGCTAGTTTGTCGCCACTTTTGGTAAATACAATTGTCGGACGATAGTAGGTTTCTATCAAGCGTGAGGCTACAATTCCGATGACGCCTTTGTGCCAGCTTTCATCATAAACTACCGTTGTAAACCCTCCCTTTTCGTTGTTATTTTCAATTTGTGCTAATGCCTCGATTGTGATTTGCTTGTCTAAATCTTTTCTATCGGTATTGTGCTGTTCAATTTCGGAAGCAAATTTTTCGGCTTGGTCTAAATCATATTCAGTTAATAATGCTACTGCTGCGTTACCGTGTTTTATTCTTCCGGCAGCATTTATTCGTGGCGCGATAATAAAAACAACATCGGTAATTGTCAGTACTTTTTTCTTTACATTTTGACCCAAGACCGAAGGTCGAACTGACGAAGTAATTAATGCTTTGATTCCCGGACGCGGTTGTGAGTTTATCACTTCCAGACCAAACCTAGCCAACACTCTGTTTTCTCCTGTCATCGGAACGATATCAGCCGCAATTGCCGTTGCAACCAAATCAAGATAAATCAGTAAATCATCTATGGTTTGATTTCGGTTTTGTGCTAAAGCCTGAACTAATTTAAATCCAACTCCACAGCCACACAATTCATCATACGGATAAGAACAATCTTCCCTTTTTGGGTCGAGAATTGCAACAGCATTGGGCAAAGTATCTCCCGGACGATGATGGTCGCAAATGATGAAATCAATCTTTTTTTCATTTGCGTAAGCGATATGGTCAATCGATTTTATGCCACAATCTAAAGCAATAATCAGAGAAAATTCGTTGTCATCTGCAAAGTCAATCCCTTTATACGAAATCCCATAACCTTCGTCATAGCGGTCGGGAATGTATGTCGCTACATTCGGATAATAACTTTTTAAATAACTTGAAACCAAAGAAACTGCCGTTGTCCCATCGACATCATAATCTCCAAAGACCAAAATATTTTCTCCGTTTGCAATAGCTGTTTCAATTCGGGAAACCGCTTTGTCCATATCTTTCATTAGATAGGGATCGTGCAAATCGTCTAAACTCGGACGGAAAAACTGGCGCGCTTGCTCAAAGGTTTCAATGCCGCGTTGCACCAAAAGTGTAGCGACAAGTTCCTCAATATTTAGTTGGGAAGCTAATGCTTTTACTTTATCAGTGTCAGGTTTTGGTTTGAGTGTCCAGCGCATAGTTAATTAAGAATTTAAAATTACAAATTACGGATGATTGCAAACAAAAATACGGGAAAGGCTGTAAAAAATAAGGCAGTTTTTGTGTATAATTTATAAATAAAAACCAAAATAATATTTGCTACTTTTGACGTATAAAAGAAATGCAAATGCAAATTCAGGGTCAGATTGTCGATATCGAAAACAAACGAATTTATTCAGGAGAAATTACAGTTGAAAACGGTAAAATCACATCAATAATAGAAAAAGAACACAAAATTAAAACCTATATTCTTCCTGGTTTTATTGATGCTCATATTCATATTGAAAGCTCGATGTTGGTGCCTTCCGAATTTGCCAAGATTGCTGTTTTGCACGGAACAGTTGGAACTATTTCTGACCCACATGAAATTGCCAATGTGTTGGGAAAAGACGGTGTTCATTTTATGATTGACAACGGTAAAAAAGTGCCGTTGAAATTTCATTTTGGCGCGCCATCCTGCGTTCCTGCAACGTTTTTTGAAACCGCCGGTGCTATCATTGATTCAGAACAAATCAAGGAATTGATGGCTTCGCCCGATATTTATTATCTATCAGAAATGATGAATTATCCTGGCGTTTTGTTTGATGATGAAGAAGTTTTGAAAAAAATTGCTTGGGCTAAACATTTCGGAAAACCTGTTGATGGACATGCTCCGGGATTGCGAGGCGCACCTATCAAAAAATATATTGCTGCCGGAATCACCACTGATCACGAATGTTTTACTTATGACGAGGCAGCTGAAAAATTATCTTTAGGTATGAAAGTGCTTATTCGGGAAGGAAGTGCCGCCAAAAATTTCGAAGCGTTGATTGATTTGCTTCCTGAACATTATGAAAACATGATGTTCTGTTCCGATGATAAACATCCTGACGATTTGATTGTGGGACACATCAATTTGCTTTGCGCAAGAGCGGTTGCCAGAGGTTTTGATGTTTTCAAAATACTACAAATGGCTTGTATTAATCCTGTGCATCATTATAAAATGAATGTTGGTTTGTTGAAACCAAACGACGATGCTGATTTTATTGTGGTAGAAGATTTAATCGATTTCAACGTAAAACAAACTTACATCAATGGCGAATTGGTTGCCGAAAACGGTCAATCATTTGTAGAGCATGTCGCGTTTGAAAAACCTAACAATTTCAATACTTCTGCCAAAATTATTAATGAGTTTGAAGTAGCAAGTTCAGCCAAAACCATACGCGTTATTGAAGCTTTGGAAGGACAATTAATCACAAACGAAATCCACCACAAACCAAAAATTGTGAACGGAAAAATTGTATCCGATGTTGAAAATGATATCCTGAAAATGTCTGTTGTCAATCGCTATCAAAATGCTCCACCAGCTATTGCTTTTATCAAAAACTTTGGCCTTAAAAAAGGTGCCATTGCCAGTTCGGCAGCGCACGATTGTCATAATATTGTTGTTGTTGGAACTTCGGATGAAGAAATTTTGAGTGCTGTTAATTTATTGATTGCCAATACTGGCGGGATTTGTGCTGTAAATGGTTCCGATAAAAAATCATTAGCCTTACCTGTTGCCGGAATCATGAGCGACCAAAA
>JAYTGH010000098.1:0-7070 GCA_043733645.1 Flavobacterium sp.
TCTAATACCACTAAGAGATTTTTCGGGCAGGATTTCTAACTCAATTTGATTTTGTTATTGTGATAATTAAAAAAATAATAACAGTTCAAAGTTCGAAAACGAAAAGCAAAAAAAAATCCCCTCTAGAGGGGATTTTTCAATTATTTTTAGTAAGCGTTTTTGAGCTTAGAAATCATATTTCCGCTCTACTGCAAATCGCAGAAAATCATTTTTTCCGGTAATGTTAAATTTCTTTATAATGTTTTTACGATGTGTGTCAACAGTTGATTTTCCTATGTTTAAGGTGTCGGCTATTTCTTGTGAAGACTTGCCTTCGCCTACTAATCGAAGGATTTCTTTTTCGCGAGAGCTTAAGATAATGGCTTCTTTATTGCTATCTTTGGTAGTAATGGCATTGTCAAAAAAAGTCTCGTTTCGGGCAACAGCTCTAATCGCCTCAAGTACAGTTTGCAATGAAGAATTTTTCATGATATAACCCGATGCCCCGGCAGCTTTCATCTGTTCAATTGCTTCGTCCTGGTCAAACATACTAAAAGCAATAATTTTTGTTTCTGGGTATTGACTTTTGATGATTCGGGTTGCCATGATTCCGTCGCATTTTGGCATACGTATATCGGTAATGACAACGCTCGGTCTTTTGTTTTTCACCAATTCAATCAGCTCTTCACCATCATTGGATTCACCCACAACGATGATATCAGCTTCGTTTTTAAAAAATAACTTCATGCCATCTATCAATGCTTGATGGTCTTCGGCAATAGCTAATGTTATCATAATGGTATGTCAATTAGAATAGAAGTGCCTCTTTTTTCAGTACTATCAATAGTAAAAACGCCTCCCATTTGTTCCACTTTCTTTTCAATATTGGTTAATCCCATACCTTCTTTTTTATCGATATTTTTTAGATTAAATCCCTCACCATTGTCTTCTACTATGATGTTTAAGCTATCATCATGTTGGGTAAGATGTACATTAATTTCTGTAGCATTAGCATGTTTGATAGCATTGGTGAGCATTTCTTGTATCATCCTGAAAATGGTTACTTCGAGAGTGTTTTCTATACGTTCGTCAAGTCCAAACGGAATAACTTCAACAGTTAGTTTGCCTGGGATATTCATTTTTTTGGCAATGTTTCTGACTGCTGGTAGTAAACCTTGATTGGCAATTACCCCTGCGTTTTTAGTATGGGCAATAGTGCGTACTTTTTGATAAGCTTCTTCTATTAACTCATCTGTTTTGTTGAATAAATTATCAGAATCATCATGATGTTGGTCTTGTTTTTTTAGGTTTTGAAAATTGAGTTTTAGTGTAGCTAACAAACTTCCTAGATTATCATGTAAATCGTTAGCTATTTTGATTCGTTCTTTTTCTTGACCTTCGAGTAATTTGTCTATCTCGTGAAGTTCTTGTTCTTGAAGAACGTTTTCAAGTTTTTGGGTTTCTATTAGTTTTTCCTGTTCTACAATTTTTTTCTTTTTGTTGAGGTTCTTGTATAATAAAAAAATTAAAACTAAAAGAACTACCAAAAAAACAATTAAAGCGCCTCCTTTTTTCATAAGACTTTTTAACCAAACTATTTCGTTTTTGCGTTCTTTGGTTTGGTATTTAGCATCGATTTCCCTTATGGCTTTTACTTGCTCATTGTCATCATTTACGCTTTTATAAACATTTAGTTTATCGGTATATTCTACAGTTTTTTTATAGTTCTTCATCTCCTTATACAAGTCAGCCATAAGACCGTACAAGATGATTCGGGTATTTGTATTGTTATCCTTTATTTCTAATCCATCTGCTTTTTGATACATTATCATAGCAGAATCATATTTTTTTTCCTTTAAAAAAATATCAGCTTGATTAATATAATATAAAGAAAAATAAAAACTTGAATTGTGGTTTTTATAATACTTATAAGCAAAACCGTTATATTTTCGTGCTAGTTTATAGTCATGAATTTTTTCGGTATAAACCGCTGCAATATTTGAGTTAACCCTAGCTTCAAATAAGGAGTCTTTAATTTTTTTACTCTCAAATATGGCTTTTTGATAATAGTTTATTGCTTTTAATGGATCAGGATTAAATAAATTGTTGCCAATTTCTTTATAGGTTTTACATAGTATTGGAATATTATTTCTTTTTGTTGAATAGTCAACGGCTTCGTCGATGAGAGGTTTATAATCCTCGTATTTATAATCTGTTAGTCCTTTTATTTCAACTATAATTAGATTAATATCTATAACCTTATCATAATTTTTTTGCGCTTTATAAATGTCTTTAGCTTTCATAAAATAGGGTAATGCCTTGGCACCATTGCTATTTGTGTAATAAGTCTGACCATATAAATAGAAGAAAAGGGCTTTATCATCATTTGACAATTGCTTTGGTTTTATTTTTTGTAAATCCGTCATTCTTTCTTTGAAGTCTAAATCTTCAAAATTAGTTTCAAAACTTTTCAAGCTTTTGTTTTGCCCAATAGCAAAGACAGTGATAAAAAGAAATACCACTGTCTTTGTTATGAATTTTAATTTTATTTGTGTGATCATTAAATATTTTTAACTTAAAACTCCAGTACCTCTTGTGCCCGGAGGCGAACCTTTTGCATAATGGGTATAGGTTCCGGCTTTATAGTTTTTGATGTAATCATCATCGTAAATATTTGTTTTGGGGTTAAAACCAATTGCATGATGAACAATGACATCAATAACATCTCCTTTTACAGCATTATTAATGTCAAGATCATTAACAGTAACATAACTTTGATTTAAATCAGAAAATTTTATCCCGCTATTTAATACTGCCGCGTTTACTTTACATGGTGTTAAATCATTGTCGTTTCCGAGTTCGGTTTCTAGAATAGCTAAAATAGCATAACGGCTATCATTACAAATGTTATAATAGGCACTAATTTTATACCCATCAAAGCCAATAATGGTGCTTTGAACCGCTAAATTGAATTCCTTTTTTTGTTCATCAAAAGTTCCAAATGAATCATAAATTTTCATAATGTTTGTGTTTAAGGTTTGTTGTTTCAAAATTCGGAGTTTAATTTATAAAAAAAATCCCCTCTAGTGGGGATTTTCGTAATTTTTTAAGCAATAAATATTACAAGTGTTGAATAGCCATTAAAATAATCCATTCAAAACGTTGTTGCTAATACCAATTTTGGTGTAATCAAAATTCATTTTGCTTTGCAGCAAAGAGGCATAAACACTTCTAAAATCGACTTCATATTTCAAATCGCCATTATCTAAATCAGTGAGATTTGGATTATTGCCAATGATTTTTGCTTTGGTATTTCCACCAATAATAAATAGGGGCGCCGCAGTTCCATGATCAGTTCCGTTTCCGTTGTCTCTCACCCGTCTTCCAAATTCTGAAAATACAACTAAAGTTACATTTTGAAGTAATTGTGCTTTTTTCAACTCGGAGTAAAAACTATAAACTGCATCGTTCAATTCGTTTAAATTACGTTGCTGAATATTGATTTGATTATCATGCGTATCATAACCGTTTTGCGAAGTATAATAAACTTTTGAGTTCAGGTTTCCTTTTATTAATCGGGCAATCCATTCTAAATTTTTACCCAAACCTGTTTTCGGATAATTAATTTCCGAAGTTGATTTTGCCAATGCTTTTTGAATTTCATCCGAACCTTCAGAAACTGAATTGGCAATCTTACGCACAAAATCCAATTGAGGATTATCTGAAAGTTTTACTTTTTCATCATCATTGTCCGTTCGCATCTTAAAACGATTTGGATCTTTTACTGTTATCGAATTTGGCTCATTGCCTTTGAATGCTAAATTATCGATGTTGTCAAAATTAACTCCAGCTGTTGGATCATGTCCGTTGCATTGTAAATCCAAATAACGTCCAAGCCAACCATTGGTTAAATATTGATTCGAAGCTGATGCCGTTTGCCATATTTCCTGACTTCGGAAATGCGAACGATTGGGTTCAGGATAACCTACATTCTGAATAATGGTCAAATCACCATTTTGCTGCATAGTCGCAAAATCTTTAAGCGCCGGATGGAAAGCCATGCCTTTGTTTCTGCTAAGAACATCATTTTTAGACAGTGCAATTTTGGTACGGTAATCATAATATAATGGATCCTCAAAAGGAATAAAGGTGTTCAATCCGTCATTGCCACCATTTAATTGAATAAATACCAAACATTGTTCACCTATAACCAGATTGGATTGTGAACCAAAAGCATGAAGGAAATCCGGCAGGAGCAAAGTTCCTGCCGTAAAAGTTCCTGTGAGCGAGAGAAAATTTCTTCTGTTCATGGCTATACAATTTGAAATTCAGGTGTTTTTATCATGTTGTTAAACAAACGCATCACAGCGTTATCTGCACTTTCCTCTTTCGGATTGAAATCGTATTTTAAAATCGTTTCCCAATCTTTTTGCATGTCTTCATCGGTTTGGAACAACAATCGGTCTTTTAGTTCGGTTATTATGGTTTTATTTGTGCCCGACTTATTCCAATTCAAGGATACTTTTACCAATTGGTTACTATTTTCATTTACCATATCGTTATCCATGAACTTTGCTCTGCGGCTTATGTTTCTTCCGTTACACAATAAATCGGCTACATTGTTTCGTTGTAAATAAACCTGCGAACTCAGCCATTCTTTTCCGCCATTCCATCCTTTCACATTGGGTTGATTAAATAAATCCATGCCTTGTTGTTTCAAATAAAACGCCAATAGTTTAGGGTTTAATTGCTCAACATTCAATTCATTCATAAGTTGCAATATGTAAACCAACGGGTCTTTTATTTTGCTTCCGGCGGTGTCTTTTGGAAATTCTTCGGTAAAGATTTTGGTTAATAACGGTTTGATTTCAAAATCAACTTTCCTAAAATAATCGCCATAATAAGTAACTAATTCAGGTTTCGGATTATCATAAACGAACCACTGCAGAATTTTTCGGGTAATCAAATACGGAATGGCTTTTTGCTCAAAAATGATATCAATCATTTCATCGGCTTTGAATTTTCCAGTCTTCCCAAAATAAGCAATTGTGTCATCATTTTCAAGAAATGGTCTATAAACCGCTCCGGCTTCGCCGATGTTAAGTCCGGACAAACCTTTGGCTCCGTTTTTAATATCATTTTCAGTATAATTGCCAATACCAAGAGTAAAAAGCTCTAACAATTCGCGGCTGAGGTTTTCGTTAATATCTTCTCTTCGATTGTCAACATTATCCAGATAACGAACCATTGCGTTCGATTGTACAATCTTTTTGGTAAGTGTTTTGAAATTACCGAAAGCATTTTCCCTAAGAATTTGATTGTGCTGGTAAATCCAATGATTCACTTTTACTTTTTGAAACGTACAAACAAAATGATTGTGCCAAAAGCAGGTCATTTTTTCGCGTAGCGGAAATTCATCATCAATCATTTTTTGCAGCCACCAGGCTTTTAGTTCTTGTTGCACTTTCAGTTCGACTTTCAATAATTCTTTAACATTATCTGGGTTGGAACTTTTAATTTCCTGACGCTTTGCTCGCAATTCTTTTAAAGATTTTGGGCTGTTTTCCAATAATGAAGGTATCGTTTTATCATACGGAGTACTAAAGGATTTCTCAAGAAATTTTGATAATCCAATTTCTTGTATTGCTTTACCTTGTTTCCCGGAAAACCCTAATCGAAGTGACCAAAGTGTGTTGGTATTCATAACAATGATTTTTATCTTCTTACTCTAACTCTTGTATTTCTTACTTTTACTGCTCTCACATTTCCTCTTAGGTTTCTGTGGATTACCGTTGTTCCTCTTCGATTATGTACAACCAAAGTTGAAGTATGTCTTCTTGGGGAATAAACCGACCGAACAGCGACGACACGTCTAACCCTTACAACATGGTAATGAGGACGGTAACGAACTCCGTTAGAATAGAAAAGTGGATGAGCTACTGGTCGCCAAGGTCTCCACCATCTTGGATAAGCTCTCCAACGGTAAGGGGAAATCCAAACCACATAAGCCGGTGCATATAAGTTACGTACACTTGGCCAAACCCAGACATTTACTGTTGCAGTTGAATTATCAACAACGGCAACATTGGATTCTGCTTTCAGGTTTTGGACAGCTCCTTTTTCTTCACTTGAGGGTTCGACTATAGTGTTTTTTGGAAACAAGTCTTCATCGCCTTCAATTTGTAAAACTGCATTCCCGTTGCCGGTTTTTTCAATTGCAATTAACGCAATATCCTGTTTTTTGGTTTCATTCAAATACGTGCTCATGACAATGACATGAGAGTTATTTTCTTTGATGTCTTCCACATTAATATAGTCTATTTGGCCATCTCCGTCTAAGTCAAGATTGTTGACCTGATTGTTTTCCTGATTGAGACTTTTTTCAAACTCTTCCAAGGAATTAGAATTCTTGAACAATTCTAAAGCACCTTCTAAACTAAAATCATCACCTGTATTTTCAGGACGATTATCATCTTGACTGAATACTGTTGTTATTCCCAGAACAATCAAAAGCAACGCAATTATTTTTTTACTCATGATTTTATAATTGTTTTTTTGTATTGGTGAATCGTTGATTTCATAACTAAAGATTTTTAAACTAAGACTCTGTCACAAAGCTATGGTTTAAAGTGATATGATAATTTGTGAATTTCACAAAGAAGCCTGATTATTTTCCACTAAAATTAAAAATAATGTATCTTTACAATCAAATTGTTACAGAATGATTACCACAGCAACCGAAACAAAATTAGAACACTATTTTCAGCAATTTCGCCAGAACATTATTGGAATTGACCAAGAGTTTGAAACACCTTTTGGAAAAAAGAAAATTGTGTACACAGATTGGACCGCTAGTGGGCGATTATATCGACCAATTGAAGAAAAGCTAATGAATGATTTTGGTCCTTTTGTGGCCAACACTCATACTGAAACAACAATCTCAGGAACTGCCATGACAATGGCATATCACGAAGCAAAACACATCATAAAGCGTCATGTAAACGCTAATGAGAATGATGTTTTAATCAACACCGGAACCGGAATGACAGGCGTTGTCAATAAGTTTCAGCGTATCCTTGGGCTAAAAATAC
>JAYTGH010000099.1:0-2514 GCA_043733645.1 Flavobacterium sp.
CTACGAAAAAAACAAGCAGAATTAATTAACACATAATCCAAAATAAATATATATTTGTTTAAACAAATCCAATGAGCTTTAACGCCCAATCTTCGCCAGCATAAACACTGGTCAATTTGCTCCGGTTTGGTGTGGTCAGTTTGGCCGGTATTTGCATTTAACAGGCAAAAAAAATAATTAAGTTTAAAATTTTAAAATCTTCATTGATTGTGAACCCTGCTTAGTTTCGAATTTAAGAATATAAAGTCCAGAATTATATTTTGTGAGATCAATATTCATTGGTGATTTATCTATTATAAACTCAGAAATAAATTGACCCATTTCATTATACATTTTTATCGTTATAGGAAATTCTTCGAGAAGCGAAATAACAATATAATCTCGAGTTGGATTATTTGAAACTTGAATTGTCTTTATATTGTTGATTCCTGAAACCTCATCATTCAAAAGAGTGTCACAAACTGACCCAGCCAAAGCTGGTAATGAATAATTCGGATTATTAGGTAATCCATAATAAACCCTTGTTCCGCCTAGGTAAAAACTATTTAATGTTAGGTCACAAGCAGTTCCCAAACTATCAGGAAAATTAATAACACTGAGATTTGTGTTTTGCGGATAAAATGCCGAATCTGGATAGGGATAGTTGTAATTTGAACCATCCCACCAAGCTGAAGCCATATACAATTTATTGTCTGGAGCTAATTTAATTTGACCAAAAAAGGTATTTGTAGAAGGTATAGTAGCGAGTAAAATTCGACTAGACCAGATGTTTATGGCATTTAAATCTAACTGCCATAATAGATTTGGATTTGTATTAGTAGTTACATAAACGAATCGGCCACTTGGCGAAAAACAAGACCCGAAGAAACGTGGCGTATTCTGAAAATTTATAATTTGGTTTGCATTTGAGAATAGACCACTGCAACGATCAAAATCATAAGTTTCAATCAAACCATTTAAGGTAGTTAACAACAGTTTTGATCCATCAGAATTAAAAGTTAGGTTGGCTCCATTACCTAATTGCGGTGTACCAATTAATTGGTTAGTTTGAACAATTGTGTCTTTGGTAATAAGGTAAACAAAAAAATTATTGAGATAATTTACATAATCATAATCCTTTGTGACCAACCACCAATCTACTCCATTACCATGTTTTACTACTGCCATTGCATCCCAAGCAAGATATGATCCTGCCTGACTATTTTTTGTAATTATTTTTCCCAACCCATTATTTAAACTCATATCTACTTCAGAATAGTATAACCCAGGAGAATGAATAACACCTAAGGAAAAAATATAGTAATGATTAGAAGTGTTTGGTTTAGGAACAATAACTAATTCGTTATACCATCCTTCTCCAGTAATGGTATCACCATTTTCCATTAATTGATGATTTGTGTTGTATACTAGAGTGCTGGGGCCACCTATTGTAGCTCTTGTAAAACAATAAAAAAGCATATTCCCTGTTGAATCAGAGATGGATGAACAACTGCCTCTTGAATCTATTCCTGTTCTGATCGGGGTAGGTAATGTTCCGGTACCGAAGTCGATACCGGAACTATCACCGAAAACCCATATACTATTCTTGTCTTGGGCTAGAACAAGACAGGTGTTAAACAAAAATAAAAAACACGCTAATAATGTCTTCAAAATAAGGATTTTAATAGTGTGATACAATGAGTTTATCTGTTCCGATTAAATCATCTTTATCATATAAATCTACAATATAAATTCCTGAAACCCAAGATTCGGTAGAAATATTAATGATACTTGCTTTCCCAATATTTTTTCTTAAGAGTTCTCTGCCAAAGATATCCTTTATAAAAATATGAATGTTTTCTGAAACAGGTCCAATTAGTTGAATTGAAACTTTATCGCTTGTAGGGTTTGGATATATAAATTGAGAAATAGAACTTGACGATGTATTTGTATTATTATGGGTAAAGAACTCAGGTGCTCTTAGGCGGCTTGAGCCATCATTCTCATCTACAAATAAGTGAAGTATCGCACGAGCTATGTATGTTGCTTCGCCAGCCCAACTTCCAGTTTCATAAGCAATCGATAACAATTCATCATTCTGAGATTGAGTTAAGACTTGTCCGTTTAACAAATCTGAATATGCCGATAATACAACTTTTTTATATTGTTCAAGAATATTATTGTCCGCAAAATTAATAAGCAATAATTCCCGCTGCGACGGACTTGCATAATATCCATAGTTAATTTTCATTGTTCTAAATTAGAAAAATTTCCGACGCTTCGACGGATATTCATCCGTTGTTTTTGAGCTGTGTGATTTTAATCCACTGTTAAATGCTCATCGTATTACAAAATTTTTATAGTTATTAAATACCGATTACTTTTTCTCAGACAAAACTTTCCAGCGAAACATTCCTTTCGCCTTCAGCGAAACGTAAGCGAAACATTAATGTCTCATAACGGCCCCTAACGTCTCCTAATGAAAAGCAAAAAGCCCCATTTTGGCGAAATGGGGTAAGAGCAGTAATTCCTTTA
>JAYTGH010000100.1:0-2512 GCA_043733645.1 Flavobacterium sp.
TCGGCCTTGCATAGAGCCGTATCAAATTTAATCAATGGTTGTGTATGTAACGCCCGTTAGCAGGAGAAATTATTTTTGTTCGTGCAAAAAATGGGGAATGACGCACAACGTTACGTATTGCCGATGGTTGGGCATACATTGAACTTCCAGCCCGGCAACCGAAGTACAATGTAAGTACTAATGTTTAAAAATATAATTCAAAGCCAAATAGAAATTCTTTAGCCGGAACAAAAGCCGATAGCGATATGAAGGCGATTGCTCCAACTTCCCTCCCAACTAGTGGCAATACGATTTGTTGTGCGTTCGTTTATTTGTGCTACAATGATTAGTATTGACGGCAGAGACAATTTTTGTTACTATCAGTTAAGAAGATACCTCTTAATAAATTCTACTGTGGCATAGAAGAGATAATCCCGATTGGCTTGTTTAGAAAATCCGTGCCCTTCGTCATTCGCTAAAAGGTACCAGACAGAGCCACTATTTCTTTTAATTGCCTCCACCATTTGCTGGGATTCGGTATATGGTATTTTTGGATCGTTCCTGCCTTGGATTATAAAAATGGGCATGGTTATTTTATTCGCATTTTTTAGTGGAGAAATCCTTTCCAAATAATCATGAATTGAAGAAACTTTTTCATCTCCAAATTCATGTGAGAAATATTCTCGGTAAGCAGTGTCGACACTATTTTTGTAGGAAAGCATATCTGACATGCCAAAAGCCTCAACAGCACAACGTATTTTCTTGTTATACTCTATTGCAGTGCGATACGTCATATAACCCCCATAACTCCCACCAGTTACCATAACTCTTCCAGCATCCAGGTCAGAACGGGAGATTATCCAATCCAATAACGCTCCAATATCTTTAACTGCATTTTCTTTTTTTAAACCATTGTCCATTTCTGTAAAAGACTTCCCAAAACCAAATGATCCTCTGATGTTGGGGAAAATCACTGATATACCCAGCTCGTTAGTATAATAATTGGTGGTACTATTATAGAATGGCAGCGATTGTGAAACCGGTCCTCCATGTATATCTATAATAACAGGACGTTTACCGCTGAATTTTTTATTTGCCGGATATAGAAAGCCAGATATTTCTAAACCATCAAAACTCTTCCATTTAACCAACTGTGGTGCTGGAATAGCTGATGCATCAACACCCCCTATCTCATTTTCTACCCATGGCACTATTTTACCCGTTTTGCTATCCCATTCATAAATATCGGAGTTGGCATATGATGTACTTAATTGATAAAATCCTTTTTGACTGTCTTTTGTCCATGTCATTCCCGTTAAAAAGCCAACTGGCAACCCTTGTATTGGTTTAATAGTTTTACTGGCTGTGTAAAAGATATAAGATTTGCAGTTCCCTGCTTCATTCACCGTTAAAGCAATTTTACTCCCATCCGGCGACAGGGATGCACTTCGTACATCCCAATTAAAGTGAGTGAGAATATTTAAATGGTGTTTTTTAAATTCATAGAACGCCAACTGAAAAAATTCATTCTTCTGATTTGTTAACAAGTAGAACCCCAAAGATTCATTTGTAGAGCCTATATTGTAATATGAGCCTTCATCACCCTTGGCGGGTAATAACAGCTTTTTATCTTTTGAATTTATATCATATATCCATAAGCTGTTTTGTGTATTTGATCCTTCATATGGCATGCTCAAAAGCATTTTACTTTCATCCCGGCTAAGATTTTGAATTGCCCAATTAACTCCTTCAAGACTGAGAAAAAGTCGGTTTGAGCTTAAGTTTTTAGGAGACACAGTATAAACATTAGTGGTCGATTCATTTCTCTTTAAAGATGTATAATATAATTTGTCACCCTTTTGATTCCAAAACATATTATTGTAAGATTTGCCACCATCTGTAAGTAATACTGTTTTACCAGAGGAAAGATCATGCCGGTATAATTGCATAAATCCATCACCATTATTATCTTTTTGGCAAATCAGATACTCACCCTTAAGTGGTTCGAATAAACTTTGATTAACTGCGTCATCATAATATGTAATTTGCCTGCGCATACCTCCTGGTATTTTTACGGTATAGGCTTGAATGTTGCTGCCTAATTGAGTAAGAATCAGAATTCCTTTATTCAAAGGATGGATATCCTGGAGGTAAGAAAATCTTGATATTGTATAGGGCTTTATATCTTCTATCAGCTTGATAGAAATTGGAGGTACTCCATCCACGGAAATGCCATCTGGAATTTTAATGTAATTATTATTTAGCAATGAATCCTGGGCATATAACCCGGTATCTATTAAACAAAGTGAAAATAAAGCGAGTGAAATTAATTTCATGCCAATAAAAATTAGTTTAAAGATTGAATATCTAAATACAATTTGTCTCATTTGTTTGGATTTTAAACCAATATGGTTAGTTTTAGAAATCTCATCCAAATCCTGACTAACGTTTTTTTATGTGCGCATAATCAGGGAGTTACAAAATTAAAGTCATCAGGTTTAAGGTCAAATTTAGTGATGTTTTTCTTTATTCT
>JAYTGH010000101.1:0-2509 GCA_043733645.1 Flavobacterium sp.
TGGATGCAGGATTCTCGTTTCCGAAACATTTAGAAGACTGGATTTCGCCAAGTTGGGAAAACTTCGATTTGCGAAAAAACCCGCTTACACCTTGGCTAAAACCCTATATGATTGATACTATTAAAAATTTTGAAACCGTATTGAATGGTTATTTTCCAACGGTTTCTGATTTTAGAATTCGTGGCTACAAAAGAACTATTTTAACATCTATTTCAAGTTGGCGTTACAAATTAGGGTTTTATAAGTTCCCTTATGAGATAAAAGCACTGCAAAAACTTTGGAAATACCGTCAACCTGAAATTGAAGGTTTTTATTCAGAGTAATTAATGTTTAGGTTATTAACAAACACAAAGTTAGTGTATGAAGAGTGTATGAAGTATGTATGAGATATGTATGGATAATATATAGATAAGGTATGAGATATGTATGAGATATATAGGTACTATAAGAACCAGATATGAGATAAATGAGACTGTTGCTAAAAAAAATAACACATCCCTTTTTAAAACTTGGTTTACAATTATATTATTCAAAACCAAGAACCTTTTGCTATAACAGCATTTGCATCAAAGTCCATCCTGATGTTTTCCCGACACAGCTGACTTTTAGCACCAAAATCTTATTGGATTTTATCAATGATTTAGATTTGAAAAGCAAAACTTTCTTGGAACTCGGCTGTGGCAGTGGAATTATTTCACTTTTAGCCGCAAAAAAAGGAGCAAATGTAACAGCTTCAGATATCAATCAAACCGCTTTAGATTTTTTGGATAAAAATACTTTGAAAAACAGTTTAAAAGTAAACACTGTGTATTCTGATTTGTTTGACAATCTGAAAAATCAAACTTTTGATTACATCATTATCAATCCTCCGTATTATCCAAAACAACCGAAAAACATAAAAGAACAAGCTTGGTTTTGTGGTGAAAACTTTGAGTATTTTGAAAAGCTATTTATACAGTTACCAAACTTCTTATCGAACAAAACTAAATGCTTGATGATTTTATCGCAAGATTGTCATATAGAAAAAATAAAAGCCATAGCAGTAATGAACGGAATGACTTTTGAACTTGTTTTTGAAAAAAAAGAACTGGTCGAAACCAATTATATTTTTAGAATATCTTCTTAGTAGAATCTCTTTGACGCAATTCGGTTTTAATTGTAGTAGTCGTAAACGTAAAAGTTTCTTCGGTGCTTTCTAGTTTATCGATTAATAATTGAGCTGCTACTTCTCCAATTTCTGGCCCGTGTTGGCTAACCGTTGACAAACTTGGTGTCATTCTGCGTGACCAAAGACCATCTGCAAAACCAATGAGCGATAACTCTTGAGGTATTTTATAGCCATTCTGACTTCCGAGTTTCATAGCAGTTACTGAAGCATGTTCATCAATGGCAAAAACACCATCTGGTTTGTTCTTGATAAAAAAACCGCCAATTTTATTATTAAATTCTTCAATGTTATTGGTTAGTATAACAAGTTTTTCATCCACTTTTATTCCATTCTTTTCAAGTGCTTTATAAAAACCTTGTGCTCTTAATTTGCCTACACTCAGATCATCAATAGCTGATAGCAAAGCGATTTTTTTACAACCCGTTTTGATTAGATGTTCTGTTGCATTCATAGCCGATTCAAAGTCATCAACAATAACCTTATCACAATTTACTTCATCGGCAATTCGGTCAAACATTACTATTGGTGTGCCTTCATTGATTATAGTCGTAAAATGATCGAATTTTTGCAGTTTTTGAGATTCTTCTGCAATAGATAAAATAAAACCATCAATAGTTCCGTTGCTCAACATTTCTAGAGCGTTGATTTCCTTTTCTAAAGATTCATTCGAAATACAAGTAATCACTTTATATCCTTTTTCATCGGCTACTTTTTCGATGCCGCTAAAAACTTTGGCAAAAAAGGAATTCAATATATTAGGAATAATAACACCTATGGTTTTTGTTCTTCTGTTTTTTAGGTTTAAACCTATAACATTGGGTTTATAGTTTTTTAATTTGGCGTATTCCTGAACACGTTGCTTTGTTGGTTCGCTTATTTCAGGGCTTCCATTCAATGCTTTAGAAACTGTCGAAACAGAAACTCCTAACTCTTTTGCAATTTGTTTTAATGTGGCTTTCGATCTCATTTTTGATTAGCTAAGTTGTAAAAATAGCTAATATCTTTTTATGAAAGAAATGCTAGACATTTTATTTAAAGTGATAATTATAAAAAAATGCTAAATAATTGTATAAGCTTAACATCTCATTTTAAGCAGAACTTTACAAACCATTCTCCAAAATCAAAATCATTAAAAAAATTATTTACAATCAAATTTTAAAATTATGGAAAACAAAGTAACAATTAGTGAAGTGAGACCTTCTTTTAACAGTAGAAGAAGTTTTCTCAAATTGAGTGGACTTACACTCGTAGGAACGGGCTTTTTGCTGGCCGGTTGTAGCAATGATGAAAATGAGGTTAATGTCATGAAAAAGGGTAATGGGCATTTCCCTGGTGCCAAAG
>JAYTGH010000102.1:0-2507 GCA_043733645.1 Flavobacterium sp.
TTTAAAATCTTAGCAATCCTGATTCAAATTTATAACCATGTCCGAATTAGCTTTAAAATTGATAAAAGAAGCCAAAGAGAAACGGCTGACGCGATTGGATTTAGGGAACTGTGGCTTGACGGAGTTGCCTGATGAGTTGTTTGAATTGGTTTGGTTGGAGGAGTTGATATTAAGTAACCATTGGTACATTTTTGATTATTACTCAGTTAAATCAAGTAAAAATAAATTAAGTAGTATTGAAGAAATAACCAAAAATCAAAATAGTATTAAAAATATAAGTGAAAAAATTTCAAATTTAAAAAACCTCAAAATTTTTATTTGTGGAGGTGCTTATCCATTAGATGGGGGTGATTTAAATATAGTATGGAAATTAGAATCAATAGAAGCCTTAAAAAGCCTTGTAAATTTAGAATATCTCGATATATGTTTTACAGAAATTTCGAATATAGCTTTTATTCAAAATTTAAAGAATTTAATTTATCTTAATTTAGATACAAATAAAATTGAGGATATATCCCCCATATCCAATTTAAAAAATTTAAAATACCTCTTAATATCAAGAAATCAAGTCATAGATTTTAGTTCTTTGCTCAATCTCACAAATTTATCTTTTTTAGGTTTAGCTAAGAATAATTGTACTGATTTTTCATTTTTAGAAGCACATATTAACTTAGAAACCTTTTTTTTATCAAATCTCAAAAAGAAAGATTTACATTTTTTTAATAAACTTAGAAATTTAAATCATTTAGAACTTTCTAATTCAGAAGAAATAGTTGATTTAGATTTCTTAGTAAACTTGACAAACTTAGAAATATTGGAATTAGATGATAACAAAAACCTTAAAAATATTTCGTCAATTAAAGAACTCACAAAATTACGTTCGCTTTCTCTTAACTCCACTTCAATAGAAGATTTATCACCAATAGTAAATTTAAGTAATATTGATAACTTAAGTCTCATGGGAACAAAAATTAACTCCTTAAATTCTATTCGTAATTTGATAAAACTTGAATATTTGTATGCTTCATATACACAAATTGATGATTTAGAACCTTTAAAAGACTTAATTAATCTAAAACATATTGACCTTACTTCTACCAAAGTAAAAGAATTATGTTTCTTAGAGAATTTAAATAATTTACAAAAAATCATTTTAAGTAATACCCAAGTTAGTGACTTAAGTCCATTGAAAAATTATATTAAGTCTGGAATACAAATTATAATTTGGGAAACTGACTTTTTGCCTATAAATGCAATTGTTGTTGAAAATTGCCCCATTAGTAATCCTCCTCGACATATAGTCGAACAAGGCAACGAAGCCATCATTCGCTACTGGCAAGAACTCGAAAACAAAGAAACCATAACCAACAACCAAACAAAACTCATCTTCATAGGCAACAGCCGTGCAGGAAAAACATCTCTCTGGCAACTGTTAAAAGATAAAATATATAACGAACAAGCCGATTCCACACACGGCATCAAAACAGAAATTTGGGATACAGAACCCTTAGGCACAGAAGATAATCAAAACCTTGCCGCCCATATTTGGGATTTTGGCGGACAAGAATATTACCACGCCACACACCGCTTGTTTTTAGCGGACAATGCCATCTATGTCTTGGTTTGGGAAAAAGTCAGCAATCAACCAGGCACAAGATTAGAAAAATTCAAATTAGACGATGACCCCAAAGCGGAAATAGAAGAAGTGGAATTAGAGCATTTTCCCGCTTCTTATTGGTTGGAGAATATTCAATATTTCGCAGGCAAGCATTGTCCTGTTTTGATTGTTCAAAATAAAGTAGATGAAGAAGTATTAAAAGCGAATTATACTGAGGGGGTACAGGAAGTTAATGATTGTTTTCATTTAAGCGTTCAAAATGCTTTTGGTTTTCAAGAAGGCAATGTCATGTTGAAAAGACATGATTTAAGATTTCAAGATTTCAAAGAAAGGCTTTTGGAACTATTGCGTAAAAATGCCACCGCTTTCAAATTGGTGAAGTATTACGCCCAAGTCCGCGAGGCATTGGAAGCCAAAGCGAAAGACACCGAATATATAGCCGTTTCAGAACTCAAAGACATTGCTTTGCAGTTTGACGAAACGCCCGATTTAGAAAACCTATTGGCATATCTCAAAAGTTTTACCAATACCGTTTTGTATTTTCCGCAAAACGATGTATTGAAGGATAGATTGTACCTCAATCCCACGCATATCAGCCGAGATATTTATAAAATACTCAACAAACAAGTACGTGAAAACAATGGCAAGTTTGATTTAGCGCATATTAAAATACGCCTCAGCCTCAACGACGATCAAGAAGCAGAACGTTTTGCAGCATTGATGCGCGAGTTTGATTTGATATTTGAGAAAACAAAAACAATCAAAGGCGAAACAAAGCGACAGTTTATCATCCCTCAGTATTTGCCGAAAAAAGAAGACCTATCAGAAGATATGCAGTTTCTGATTGAAGGCTATTCTTTAGAAACGGCTTTTACGATTCAATTTAAAT
>JAYTGH010000103.1:0-7044 GCA_043733645.1 Flavobacterium sp.
CAATACAAAGAAGCACGAAAGTTCGGCAACATTCAGTGCCGATGGCAAAACAATGTATTTTAATAGAAGCGGAAGTAAACAAGTTAAGATTGGTGACGAAAAAGTAGCAATGATTAAAATCTATAAAGCTGAATTTGTAGATGGCAAATGGACCAATGTAACGATGCTGCCTTTCTCAAGCGATTCTTATTCGGTGGAACATCCATTTCTGACGAAAGACGGAAAGAAACTTTACTTCGCCAGCGATATGCCCGGAACATTAGGTTCAATGGATATTTTTGTGGTAGATGTAAATGAAGATGGAACCTACAGCCAGCCAAGAAATTTGGGAAAAATCATTAACACAATTCATAGAGAGCAGTTCCCTTTTTTAACCGAAGGCGGAACACTTTATTTCGCTTCTGATGGCCATCAAGGTAATGGGAATTTAGATGTTTTCATGAGTTTAAAACTTAACGATACCGAATTTGACAAACCACTCAATCTAGGCTCAAGCATCAATAGCGAAATGGATGATTTCAATTTCATTTTGGATGAGAAAAACAATAAAGGTTATTTTGCTTCTAACAGAACTGGCGATGATAACTTATATACTTTCATTCAGGAAGAAAATAAATTGCAATATCTGGTTGAAGGTGAAGTCAGAGATTTGAAATCAACGGAACTTTTGCCTGGTACATCAGTAAAATTATATGACGACAAAGGCAATCTTCTCGAAGAAGTTTTGGTTGGCAAAGACGGTACTTTTACTTTCAATACCGAACCAGACAAGAAATACAAAATCATGGCTTTCAAAGATTTTTATATTCCTGCGGAAGCCGAATTTGATACTAGTCAAAAAGGGAAAGTCTACATAGATTTGCAAATGAAAGTCGAGTCGTATTATGATGCGGAAGACATTATCAATAAAAAAGATGACGGAACGGTTCTTATCGAATTGGAAAACATTTACTTCGATTTGGACAAATGGGATATCAAACCACAAGCTGCTCAAGTGCTTAACGTCTTGGTTGGACTGTTGAAAAAATATCCATATATGGAAATTCAAATCGGTTCACACACAGATTCACGTGCTTCAGCGGCCTATAACTTGAGGTTGTCAAATAAACGCGCCGCTTCAGCATTAGAATACTTGGTACAAAATGGAATTGATAGAAAAAGACTTCGTTCAATAGGTTATGGCGAAACAAAACCATTGATTATTTGCCCTAAAAACGATTGTACCGAAGAAGAGCATGCCACAAATCGTAGATGTACGTTTATGATTTTGAAATAGGAGTTAGTAGTTGTTAAATATTAGAATTTTTGGAAAAATGCACACTTGATCAGGGTGCATTTTTTTGTCAACTATTCATTCTGAATCTGTATTTTTGTATTTCACAATTACTTGTTATGAAAAAGTTTCTTCCTTTCGTATTCTTATTCGTTATTTCAAATCTAACAGCACAACAACGGCCAAAATTGGTAGTTGGCATTGTTGTCGACCAAATGAAAGTGGAATATCTGTATCGCTTTCAAAGTGATTTTTCAGATAACGGTTTTAAACGATTGCTGAATGAAGGTTTTACGTTTTACAATATGCATTATAACTATATGCCAACTTATACAGCACCCGGACATGCTTCAATTTATACAGGAACAACTCCGGCAATACACGGAATTGTAGGTAACGAATGGTTTAGTAGAAAGTTAGGAACAGCTACTTATTGTACCGATGATTTTTCGGTTACTACATTGGGTGGCGGCACAAAAGAAGAAGGCCAAATGTCTCCTAAAAACCTGCAAACCACTACAATTACTGATGAACTTCGTTTGTCAACTAATTTTAAAGGAAAAGTAATTGGTATGAGTTTAAAAGACCGAGGCGCCATACTTCCAGCTGGGCATTTTGCAAATTGGGCATTTTGGTACAGCAAAACAGGGAATTTTATTTCGAGCACTTTTTATGGTGAAAAATTACCGGATTGGGTAACCGATTTCAACAACCAAAAGAATTATATGAAATACATCAATCAGGGATGGAGTTTATTGAAGCCAATCGATGCGTATAACGAAAGCTTAGCGGACGATAATATTTACGAAGGGAAATTATTTAAAGCAGAAAAACCAATTTTTCCTTATGACTTGAAAAGCGCGTATGAGAAAAACGATGCCAGCATTATTCGTTCAACGCCTTTCGGAAATGATTTGTTAGAAGAGTTTGCCAAAGTAGCCATCGAAAAAGAACAGTTAGGGAAAGATGATATCACTGATTTTTTGACCGTAAGTTTTTCTTCTACGGATTATGTTGGACACATTCTCGGACCGCGTTCAGTGGAATTACAAGATACTTATTTGCGTTTGGATTTGACGATAGCAGATTTCTTAAACTATTTGGATAAAACAGTAGGAAAAGGAAATTATCTGGTTTTCCTGACCGCAGACCATGCCGGTGCAGAAAATGCCCGTTTCTTAAATGATAACAAATACGATGTAACCAATATTGATACCAAGGAAGCAACCAAAAATCTGAAGAAATTCTCTACCGATACTTTTGGAGAAGATTTGGTCTTAAATTACGATAATTTCAATCTGTTTTTTAACAAGGAAATTATCAAAACCAAAGTTTTGGATTTGGCTAAAGTAAAACAAGCTTTTAAAGACTTTTTAATGACGCAAAACTATGTAAAGCGAGTTTATACAGAAGAAGAGATTTTAGCCAATTCTGGAGCCGATTATCATTTAAATTGCATTGCCAAAGGATATGATGTAACCCAAAACGGAGATATGATTGTTTTGGATAAACCGGGTTATATTGAATATGGTCCAACCGGAACTTCTCACGGAACTACCTACAGTTATGATACAAATGTGCCGTTATTGTTTTATGGCTGGAAAATCCCAAAAGGGGAATGCCATGAGAAAAAAGTAATCACTCAAATTGCGCCAACCTTATCCCAAAAACTAAAAATAACCCTTCCAAACGGAACAGAATCTCAAGTCTTAAACGAGATTTTGGATAAATAAACTTTATCTCATTCATAAAAAAATTAAAGTTTAAATAGACAATTGATAAGATGAATATTCTCAAATAGATAATTTTTGAATTTTAACGATTAGATTTGGTTAACTCAATAAACATGGATAACTTAGGCTAAAATTAAAAAATACCACTATGAAAAAACTTTACCTTTTTATCGGTTTGCTCAGTGCAAACTTTACTTTTTCTCAAATTCAGTCTCAGGATTTTGAGGGAGCTACGTTACCAACTGGATGGACAACTACTATTGTTTCCGGCTCATTTGATTGGACATTTGGTTCTGGAGCTATGCCATCAGGAACTAGTTTCTCAAGTAATGCTGCTATTTATGATGATGATGCAGCTGGTGAGACCGCATTAGATAATACGGTGCAACTTTTATCACCAGCAGTTAATTTAACGACTTATACTGCAATAACTCTAAGTTTTGAATATGCTATTCAGGATTATATTGGTTCGGGTTATTTCACTGCTGAAGTATGGAATGGAACGGCATGGGTTGAAATTTTAAACGACTCAGTTGATACAAATCCAACGGTATTTACTTTAGATATAACGTCTTATGTTAATCCGGCATTTCAGGTCAGATTTACCTATGGAGATGATGCAGCTTGGGGCTGGGGAGCAGGTGTTGACAATTTTAGCATTACAGGAACGCCACTTGGAGTAGCTGATTTTAACCAATCTAAAGTTACCGTATCTCCGAATCCAACAGTTGATTTTGTAACTATTAATTCCAACTATGAGGTGTCGAATATTAGTGTATCTGATGTAAACGGAAAATTGATTAAAACATTTGATAATGGATTGACCAAAATTGATGTTTCTGATTTGACTGCGGGAGTTTATTTCTTAAAGTACGATACCAATGGGAATCATTACTTAAATAAAATTTTAAGAAAGTAATTAATTCTTTTACCAAAATAAAAAGACTGCATATTTGCAGTCTTTTTTTGTTTAATATGTTGTCCTCTTGCTTTTCGACACTTTGAGAAAAGCTATCAACAGAATAAAATTGATTAATGAATACCCCACATTGATTGATGAATATGCCACATTGATTAATGAATACCCCACATTGATTAATGAATACCCCACATTGATTAATGAATACCCCACATTGATTAATGAATATGCCTCACTGATTAATGAATATGCCACATTTATTAATGAATATGCCATATTGATAAATTAATACCCCACATTGATTAATGAATACACAACATTGATTAATGAATATGTGATATTTACCTTTGAATATGCGGGTTTTTATACAAGTTTCTTCGTCCAATAGAAAACTGACGCAAAACGGTTAGCAGCAGTTATGTTGGACTTAATTTATTTTTTTATTTAGTTTTCCTATTCTTCTTTCCCAATCACCAGACCAACCTTCATTTAATGCAATTTTGCATAATGAAATAGCTTCGCTAAATTTCCCTTGCTTTTCTTTTATTATTGCTAACTGCTCAAATCCTTTGTGACTTGGTAAAGGTTCATTTTTATAAATTGTATTAAATGCCTTTTTGGCTTTTGGAGCAAAATCGATTTGTTCTTCACATGCTTTTATGGCGGTTTCTAAATTATTATCAATTTCTCTGTTCTTATAGTAAATTATAATTTTTTCTTGGATTGAGAAATGAAGATCTAATTCTTTAATAGATTCTATCATTTCAGGTGTATCATATTTAGAAATAGATTTTTCCTTTTTTCTCATAAGAAGAATTATAGCGATTGCCAAAGTTAATATGATAAAGGTTGGGTTCATAATAATTGCTACTAACTCACTTACATCCGCAATTCACATTTTTCAAAATCTAATTTACTAAAAAAACCACGCCACTTATAATTCTCACAATAAAACTTGCAAACAATAAAAAATCCCGCCGAAGCGGGATTCATTTATACGTCAATCATAATCTGATTCTGTAGTAAATCGTCAAAAGTTTCGCGTTCTCTAATCAAATGCCCTTTGCCATTTTTCCACAACACTTCGGCGGGTTTAAAGCGCGAATTATAATTAGATGCCATCGAGAAGCAATACGCTCCGGCATTCCTAAAACAAAGCGTGTCGCCTTCGTGAATTTCGGCAATCCTTCGGTTGTTGGCAAACGTATCGGTTTCACAGATATAACCAACAATGGTGTAAAAACGCTCTTTGCCTTTTGGGTTCGAAATATTTTCTATATAATGCTGTGAACCATAAAACATAGGGCGAATCAAGTGATTGAAACCGCTATCAATTCCTGCAAAAACGGTCGATGTAGTTTGTTTTACTACATTCACTTTCGCTAAAAAGAGACCTGCTTCACTTACCAAAAATTTTCCAGGCTCAAAAGCCAATGTCAGTTCACGGCCATATTCTTTTTCGAAAGCCAGAAAACGTTTGGTTAGTTTTTTACCTAATTCTTCCACATTGGTTTCGATATCATCTTTTTTATAAGGCACTTTAAAACCAGAACCAAAGTCAAGGAATTCTAAATCTTTAAATTGTTTGGCAGTATCAAAAAGGATTTCCGAAGCATACAAAAACACTTCAATATCCAAAATGTCTGAACCTGTATGCATATGAATGCCGTTGATGTTCATTTTAGTGTTTTCAACGATACGCAGCACATGTGGAATCTGATAAATAGAAATCCCAAATTTACTATCAATATGACCTACAGAAATGTTCTCATTTCCACCCGCCATCACATGCGGATTGATACGAATACAAACCGGAACTTTAGGATATTTGGCACCAAAATGCTCTAAAATGGAAAGGTTGTCAATATTGATTTGAACGCCCATTTCGGCTACTTCTTCTATCTCTTCAAAGGAAACTCCGTTTGGCGTAAAAATGATTCGGTCAGGCGTAAAACCCGCATGCAAACCCAGTTGCACTTCCTGTATGGAAACGGTATCTAAGCCCGAACCCAAATTCATTAGCAACTTTAATATTGAAATATTCGAAAGTGCTTTCATCGCATAATTAATGCGAAGTTTTTCTACTTTAAAAGCATTGGTTAAACGCTTGTACTGAAATTCAATTTTTTCGGCATCATAAACATATAATGGATTTCCGAAGGTTTCAGCTAAGTCAAGTAATTCTTTGGGCTGCATGATTTTATTTTTTGTAAAGATATAAAAAGCACTAAATATAAAAAGACAAGAATTAACTTGTCTATATATGTTTTTGATTTAAACTAAAATGCCTCTTAGTATTGAATGTTAAATGTTCCTTCGGTAATGTTCATATCTGGGGATCCCTCTATTATTCCTGAAAAAGCCCCAATTAGCTTATTGTCATTTCCATTGGAAGTAATAGTATATAAAAAACCATCTTTCGGAAGAAAACCCATATCGCCTCCTACTATATATGTAAAATTGTAAATATGGTCCATATCTCCTTTTATAAAGGAAAAGCCAATGGCATCACCATAATTACCTGAATCTGTGTAAATTTCTACACTAACATATTCATCCGGAGTTCCAGCCAGATAGGTTTCTTCACGAAAATGAATTGAATTATATGTTCTCTGAACACCATCTATTTTAAAGGATATTGTTCCTATTGCTTTATCCGATTTTCCGGCCCTATCGCTATCGCTGGAACAGGAATTTGTAGAAAATACTACTATTGTCAACGTCAGAAATAAAAATATTTTTTTCATGGTACTTTTAGTTTATGTTAGTACAAACTCGGAAACTGATTCGGTTTTGCTTCGTGCATAATTGAATATACTTTTTCAAAAACATCTTCTGCTGAAGGTTTAGAAAAATAATCTCCATCTGTTCCATATGCCGGGCGATGCGCTTTAGAGGTCAGCGTTTGTGGCTGGCTGTCAAGATGATTATATGCTTTTTGCTCGTCAATGATTTGTTGCAATATATAAGCACTGGCACCACCAGGAACATCTTCATCTATTACCAACAATCGATTCGTTATCATAACCGATTTTACACAATCCTGATTGATATCGAAAGGCAACAACGATTGCGCATCAATGATTTCTACATCAATACCAACTTCTTGTAATTCTTTC
>JAYTGH010000104.1:0-7032 GCA_043733645.1 Flavobacterium sp.
ATGTTTGCTACAAGTAAAGAAACAGTGGCCTTGATGGTAAATATGTTATCCGTGTTTTCGAGTGCCTTTACAATTTTGTTTATGTATTGGTCATCAACGATATTATTGAAAAAAATTGTTTCGCAATACACCGAAATAGATAGAAACAAAGCAATTGTTATCCTCGGAAGTGCTATGGTTGGTTCTTTAGCGTTTACTTTTTCTGATAGTTTTTGGTCAAGCGCCGTTGAAGCCGAAGTATATGCTATGGCTTCGTTATTTATTGCCTTATTATTTTGGCTTGGATTACGATGGGAACAAGACATGCATACGCCAAGAGGCAATCGATGGTTGTTGTTAATTTCATTACTTGTCGGACTTTCATTTGGTGTTCACTTTATGGCATTGCTGACCATTCCTGCAATTGGGTTTTTGTATTATTTCAAGAATTGGAAAACAATCACCATTAAAAATTTCATCATTGCCAACATTATAATAGTTGCCATTTTATTATTCATTTTCAAATTATTATTGCCTTATACACTAGCATTCTTCGGAAAAATGGAAATCTTTATGGTCAATGACTTTGGCCTGCCGTTTAACTCGGGAACCATCTTTGCACTTTTATTAATTATTGCATTTTTCTACTTTGGATTAAGATATACCCGCCAAAAAGGACATCCGTTTTACAATACTGCTTTATTGTGTATTCTGTTCGTACTTATCGGATTCTCAGTGTGGGCGTTGCTGCCTATCCGCGCAAATGCCAATGTGGTTATTAATGAGAACAAACCTTCGGATGCTGCCGAAGTTTTGGCATACTATAACAGAGAACAATATGGTGTAAACCCATTATTTTATGGTCCGCAATACACCGATACTTTCGCCGGATTAGATAAAAACGAACCTTATTTAGACAAAGCACCCAACTATGAAAGAGATTATAAAACCGGAAGATATGTTATTGTAAATAATTACAAAAACGCTGAACAAAATAGTGACGACTCCCAAAAAGCAGTTTTGCCTCGACTTTGGAGTACTGACAATATCGATAATTATATTCAGTTTACCGGCGTTCCAAAAATGAGACTTAATGAAAACTATCCGTATGAAGATGACTTAGCGCAATATGGCGTAAACATAGATAGTTTAAGTGAAGAACAAGTTGCCATGGCAGTTGGGCAGTTAAAAGACGAAATGAGCAAAACGGTTTCTCAGTTTAAGACAGCCTATGCTCAGAAAAAAATTGACAATGAAGATTATGTTTCTTTCCTAAAAAAATACAGTGATTATATAATTGTAGAAAAACCATCAACTTGGGATAACTTGAGTTTCATGGTGGAATACCAATTTGGCTATATGTATGGGCGATATTTACTGTGGAATTTTGTTGGAAAACAAAATGACGTTCAGGGAAAATATGACAATCTTGATGGAAATTGGTTAAGCGGAATTAAGTTTATAGACGAAATCCATCTTGGCAAAGGATCACAGGAAAACCTTCCCGATGATGTTAAAAACAACAAAGGCCGAAACCTATATTACTTCTTACCGTTCTTCATTGGTTTACTTGGGCTTATGTATCATGCACAAAAAGATTTGAAAAGCTTTTATGTGTTATTAGCTTTGTTTTTATTTACCAGTATTGCCTTAAAAATATTCTTAAACGAAAGACCTTTCGAACCTCGTGAACGTGACTATGCATTGGTTGGTTCATTCTATGTGTTTGCTATCTGGCTTGGATTTGGAGTTTACGCCATTTATGAAATTATAGCCGAGAAAATACAATCGAAATTAGTTGGGCCAATAGTAATTGGGACTTGTCTTTTGGCAGCGCCTATTTTAATGGCATCTCAAAATTGGGATGACCATAGCCGTGCCAAAAAATATACGGCTATTGCCATGGCAAAGAATTACCTCGAATCTTGCGATCAAAACGCAATTCTGTATACGATTGGCGACAATGATACCTTCCCGCTTTGGTATGCCCAGGAAATCGAAGGTATCAGAACCGATATTAAAATTGTGAATACCCAATTGTTTATGACCGATTGGTATATTGACCAAATGAAATTCAAAACCTATAAATCGGACGGTTTACCAATATCGTTCAAACATAGCGAGTACGTTGGCGATAAATTAGATTATGTAGCTCATATTCCAAAAACGGAGGCAAGATGGGATTTAAAAGCTTGGATTGATTTTATCAAAAACCCAAAATCTATAGTTGATATGCCTAATGGACAAACCATTCATTTTTATCCAACTAACAAAATTAGGATTCCAATTGATAAAAATAATATCATCAAGAACAAGGTCGTTAATCCAAAGTATTATGATTCAATCGTTCCTTACATCGACGTTGATATCAAAGGAAGTGCTATGTATAAAAATCGTTTGATGGCTTTTGATGTCTTGGCTAATAATGATTGGAAACGTCCAATATACTTTACAGGCGGAAGCTTTGGCGATGACGATTATCTTTGGATGAAAAATTATCTTCAGCTTGACGGATTGGTTTATAAATTAGTGCCTATAAAAACACCTATCGACAAAGAAAACCCATACGACATGGGAGATATTGATAGCGATAAAATGTATGACTTAGTTATGAAATGGACATGGGGTAATGGTGATCTTACTACTATCTACCACGACCCGGAAACTCGTAAAAACAGTATATCCTACAGGACTAACATGGCTCGATTAATGGAACAATTAATCAACGAAGGTAAAACTGAGAAAGCTAAAAAAATTATCGATGTCGCTTTAAGCAAAATGCCAATGGATTATTATGGCTATTATACCATGGTTGAACCCTTTGCAAGTGGTTATTATAAACTTGGCGAAAAAGTAAAAGCCCGAGAATTGTTAGAACGATTAATGACTAAATACAAACAAAGTTTAACCTATTATTCCAATATTCAGCCATCAATTCAAAACGGAATTGCGACAGATATCATTACTGATATAGAACGTTACAGAAGTTTATTGATAGTAATGAAAGATCAAGGCGATATAGCGTTTTACAATAAAAACAAACCTGTTTTTAACTCATTAGTGCAAAGATTTACCCGTTTCGGGAGAGAGTTGGAATAGTTAATTAAAAGATTTGAAAATTTGAAAATTTGAAGATGTGCCAACTGAGAAATTATTTGGTACATTTTTTTATATTTAGCAGATGAGTTTCTGGGTAAAAACAAATTATTTCGTCAAAAGGATTTTTCCAAAGTATGTTTGGGATATCCCTAATCGTGAAAACAAAGTGTTCCTCACTTTTGATGATGGCCCAACACCGGAAATTACAGAATGGGTATTAGAACAGCTAAAAAAATACGATGCCAAAGCTACTTTCTTCTGCATTGGAAATAATATCGAAAAGCATCCTGCTATTTTTCAGAAAATAATTGAGGTCCAACATGCTATTGGTAACCATACTTTCAACCATTTAAAGGGGTGGGAAACGGTTACTAATGAGTATGTTGCGAATACGAGGAAGTGTTCCCAACTTATCGAGAAGCAAGAAGCAAGAAGCAAGAAGCAAGAAAAAGCATTATTCAGACCGCCTTACGGGAAGATTAAACCCTCTCAATCGAAGATTTTACGTCGATTAGGTTATAAAATCATTATGTGGGATGTTTTGAGCAGGGATTTTGATAAAACTAGTACTCCTGAAGAATGTCTGTCCAATGTTTTGCAGCATGTTGAAAGCGGAAGCATCATCGTTTTTCACGACAGTGTAAAAGCCGACCAAAACCTGCGCTATGTATTGCCTAAAACCTTAGCTTTTTTGAAAGAAAAGGGGTTTATTTGTGGAAAAATTGAGTGATTATTCAACTCAAAATACTATTAGAAAACAGATGTCAGTCTGAGCCTGTCGAAGACCTTTATAAATTAGAAGCGCTTCGACAAGCTCAGTGTGAGAATGAGGTTCTAATTGTATTTTTTATTAATTCTCACTGCACTAAATCTTTACTGAGCTTGCACCTATTGAAGTGCCAGCGTAAAGATTTTTTAAGTAATTTAGTAATATGAAATCTTATTTTGTTTATATTGTAAAATGTAACGACAACTCTTATTATACAGGTTTTACAAACAATTTAGAAAGGCGCTTTGAAGAGCATAGTTCAGGAAAAAATAAAGAATGCTATACTTTTGACAAACGGCCTTTAGAATTGGTTTGGTTTGAAACCTTCAATGATGTTTTGGATGCTATCAGCACAGAAAAAAGAATAAAAGGCTGGACCAGGATAAAAAAAGAGGCCTTGATTAATGAGGATTGGGACAAACTGGTTTTATACTCAAAAAACTATACTGAATTCGGGAAACCTTCGTCAACAGAATCAAAAGATAGGTCTTCGACAAGCTCAGACTGACATCTGTGTTCTAATTGTAATCCCAGTTCTGACATTATACCGAACCTATTAACTAAAATCATAAGCTGTTCCTGGTTTCAACTCAATACAATATGAACCGCATTGCCTCACTGAGCCTGTTGAAGTGTTTTTTGAAGATAATCCTGTTTCAGTTCTAACAGCTCCAGATCAATTTGCAATAAACTCAATTCCGATTTAGTTTTCCTGAAGTCTATTATTGCTTTTGATTCAATTGACCTTAAAATTTCCGGTGCTGCTGCTTTTTTGACTTCTGCCGGTGAATTTAAAAACCCCATCAGCCGCAAAGCTTTTTCGTGCTTCTCAAATTTTTCCTGTGCTTTATTTATTTTTCGGGACAGCTTCAGCAATTGAATTTTGTTGTCCTCCATGCGGTTTTCAAGTATGCTTTTTGTTGTTATATCCTCATATTGTGGTTTGTCCGCGGTAGTAAAACCTTTGGCTTCGGGCAAAAGCATGTAGTTGAGCATTTGATTTAGCCTCAACCCGGCGGTGGATGGTAATTTTCTTCTAGTCCCCTGATGGTGGGCTAAGTGACTTTGGCTGACATTTAATATCATAGCAACTTCCTGTTGTGTAAGCCCCAAAATTGATTTAATATTATTTCCCATGATTGCTTTTTTAAAGTGATTTTTTCAATAAAAAGTTTTTCTATTACAAATGTCATAAAAAAATTTGTCATATTTATTTTTATGACGTATTTTTTTATGACACTTATTTTTATAAGCAAAAATGCCTAAGTTTTTAAAAATGAAATAAGACTTAAGCTGTTGATAATTATTGTGTAGCGGAAAAAGCTTTTAGGGATAATTTGTAATAAATTTATATATTAGCTTGATAGGAATGATAGTAATCATACCATAAAAAAGTTACCTGCAATTGCCTATAAACTCAACTTAAATGGAAAATATTCAAGAGAAAATAAACAGAAAGAAAACAACGCCACCATATAAATTGGGATATTTAGGAATAATTCCACTTGTTGGATTTTTCGTTGGAATAGGACTTACATTGTATGGAATATTCAGATACAAAGACAGGAAGTTAACTTTGATTGGAATAGCTTGTTTGCTTTTTACAGTATTAGTATATTCGTCATTATTTTACATTGGTAGTAACTATTCAGGCACTGGAAAAAAAGCTTCAGAAAAGATTGCTCAAATTCAATTAAACGATTTACTCAAAGACATTGAGTATTATAAACTCCAAAAAGGAAATTATCCTGAGAGTTTAAAGCAATTAGAAAAACCGAATGAGCCTGTTGCAATAAACGACCCAACACAATCCGGACTTGGGAAAGATTATTTCAATTATAAAAATCTTGGAGATAAATATACTCTTTACTCTTCGGGAAGAGATCAGATAAAAAATACTGTAGATGATATTTATCCAGTAATAGAAAATTTAAAAAATGTTGGGTGGGTAAAGAATAGCAACAGCAGGTAACAGCCTTTTGCAGCAATGGCTGGTATCGATTTTGCAATTAAATATAAAAAGGCGGACCAAATGAATGATCCGCCTTTTCTATATATTATAATTTGACTACAATTGCTCCTGAACCAATCCAATAATCGTATTGGCATCCAATTCGCCGGATTGTCTCCAAACCATTTGACCTTCTTTATAAATCATCAGGGTTGGCAATCCTTTGATACGAAGTGCATCGGCCAATTCCTGATTTTTATCTACATCAATTTTTATCACTTTTGCTCTATCACCGAGCGCAGCGGCTACATCTCTGATAACAGGATGCATAGAAACTGAAGACTCGTTCCACTCTGTATAAAAGTCAATTAATACGGGAACTTGTGCATTGATTAATTCTCCAAATTTTGACATAAAACCAAAATATTTTTAATTCTTTTTATAGCTCAAAAAAAATTCTAAAGCACAAATGTAGCATTTTTAACTAATTATGCTACAATATTGCCTTTTTTTAGTGTAAAAACAGTTATCTCGGGCATTATCCCTACTCTACCAGGATAGGCATGAAAACCAAAACCGCGATTTACATAGATATATCTTCCAAATTCTTCATACAAGCCTGCCCATTGTTTGTACATATATTGCGCCAAACTCCATTTAAAATAACCCGGAATTTCTATCCCAAACTGCATCCCATGCGTATGTCCGGCAAGCGTTAGCTGGATATTTTTAGGATGCTGCTTCACTATATATTCCCAATGACTTGGATCATGGCTCATCAGGATTTTAAAATCTTCTGACATTAAATTTTCAGAAGCTTTATTAATATCTCCAAATTCCCCAAAGTGTTTCCCCCAATTTTCTACACCAATCAGGGCAATTTCATCATTTCCTTTTTTGATTTTTACATGCTCATTCAACATCAACTTAAAATCTATCTGACGATGTAAATCTTTGATGGCTTCAAAATTATCGGTTTTTGCTTTTTCCGATTTCCAATCTAAATAAGCACCATAATCATGGTTTCCCAAAATGGAATATTTTCCGTATTCGTATTTCTTTATTCCATTAAAAATGTCAATCCACGGATGCATTTCATCTGCTTTGGCATTCACAATATCTCCGGTAAACAAAAGCAAATCGGCTTCCTGTTCGTTAATTAAATCAATGGCGTATCTTATTTTTTCTTCGTTATCAAAGCTACCACTATGAATGTCCGAAATTTGAGTGATTT
>JAYTGH010000105.1:0-7017 GCA_043733645.1 Flavobacterium sp.
TGAAGATACCGGAGTAAGAGCATACAAAGGACAGGCTGCCAATTTAATATCAACTCCCGATTTACTTACTGCAGCTTTGCAAATTCATTCTGTCGAAGCACGTCATGCTTCGGAGGTTCGAAGATTAAGAGGTCAGAAAGGCTGGATTGTTGGTAATGACAGAGGCGGACTTCCAAGTCAGGCACAAGCAACTTATAATGGAGAAGAAAATGTTACACAGGCCGGCTATAATACCTCAGCTCTTTTTGGTGTAGATGCCGGAACCGAATCGTTTGATGAGCCATTAACTACACAACAAACGGTTAACATAGCGAATTTATTTATTGTATAATATAATTACAGATTAATCAAAGCCAACCTGCTCTTTAGTAAGTTGGCTTTTTTTGTTATAGCTGATTTGATTTGGGCTAAAAAATTAAATAGCTAATATCTTTTTATGAAAGAAATGCTAGACATTTTATTTAAAGTGATAATTATAAAAAAATGCTAAATAATTGTATAAGCTTAACCTCTCATTTTAAGCAGAACTTTACAAACCATTCTCTAAAATCAAAATCATTAAAAAAATTATTTACAATCAAAATTTAAAATTATGGAAAGCAAAGTAACAATTAGCGAAGTGAGACCTTCTTATACCAGTCGAAGAAGTTTTCTAAAACTTAGTGGACTCACACTGGTTGGCGCAGGCGTAGTAATGGCTACAGGATGTAGCAATAATAGTGATAATAATCAGGTTCACTATCCCGGTCTAAAGAATGGCGTTTTTGATTTGGGTAATGGTGATTTTGGAGTTCTTACTTATGCCTATGCGTTGGAACAACTAGAGTCAGATTTTTATACCAAAGTGGTTAACGCTTCTGGTTTCAATGCAAATTTCTCAATTGAAGAGAAAGCTGTGTTAACAGATTTATACAAACATGAAGTAATTCATAGAGATTTTTTTAAAGCTGCTTTAACGGGTGCCTTACCAAATCCAACAGAACAATTATTGCCTGATTTGGCATTTAATTATGGAACTTTGAACTTTAATAATCGTCTTGATATTCTTAATACCGCGAAAGCATTGGAAGATACCGGAGTTGCAGCCTATAATGGTGCCGGAAAACTTCTTACTAATCCGGATTATTTATTATTGGCCGGAAAAATTGTTTCTGTAGAAGCAAGACATGCTTCTGCCATTAGAAGTTTACTGAATCCAAATTCAAAAGATTTTGCTGGTGATGATATCGTAAGTGCCACAACCGGATTAGATACCGTGAAAAACCCTTCTGAAGTGATAACAATTGCTGATGGTTTTATCACTACTAATTTCACTGCTTTGTATTTACCTTAATTACTATAACTATAAAAATATATATTATGAATATTTCAAAAATACTTGAATGCTTTAGTGATGATAAATTAATGAGATCACCAAGCAACAGAAGAGAAAGTTTTAGCAATTTTAGACAAATTGGAAAAACAGTAGCTTTAGCATCAATCCCATTCGGACTTTCTGCTTTGTCAAATAAATCATATGGATCAGATATTTCGGCAACTCCCAGCACAGCAACAGGTGCACTTCAATTAGCACTTACATTAGAATATCTTGAAGACGAGTTTTACCAAATGGGATTATCATCCAATGTTATTCCTCCTTCAGAAAACGCAGGAAGAGACCTGAAAGTTTTTCAACAAATTGCTCAGCATGAACACGATCACGTTGCTTTTTTAATTGCGGCCTTAGGAGGTTCAGCAAATGCAAACTTTGTAGCCAAACCTACTTTTGATTTTACAGCGGGTGGATTATTCGATCCGTTTAATGATTATCAACAGTTCCTTGCTTTAGCCCAAGCATTTGAAGATACCGGGGTTAGAGCATATAAAGGCCAGGCTGGTTATTTAATATCAAAACCTGATTTATTGACTGCGGCGTTACAAATTCATTCTGTTGAAGCGCGCCATGCTTCTGAGGTAAGAAGGTTAAGAGGGCAAAAAGGTTGGATAGTTGGTAACGACCGTGGGGGACTTCCAAGTCAGGCACAGGCTACTTATAATGGAGAAGAAAATGTTTTGCAAGCTGGATATAATACGTCAACTCTCTTTGGAGTGAATGCAGGAACTGAAGCATATGACGAACCCTTAACAACCCAACAAACAGTCGACATAGCCAATTTATTTATTGTTTAATGTAAATGTTTTCAAAAGCCAGCTAAATATGTTGTTTCGCTGGCTTTTTTTGTTTTATATAGGTGCTGATTTTCAATCTAAAAGAAAAATTACAATCATTCTTGCATATATAATAAATAATTGTACTTTTGCACTCCCTTTATTGGGAATGGAATGTTTAATTAAAAAAATATTATGGACGCATTAAGCTACAAGACACAATCTGCAACCAAGGCCACTTCTGTAAAAGAGTGGATCATTGTAGATGCTGATGGTCATAACTTAGGTCGTTTTGCTTCAAAGGTCGCTATGATTCTTAGAGGTAAATACAAGCCAAGTTATACACCTCACGTCGACTGTGGAGATAACGTAATTGTTATCAACGCAGAAAAAATCAACCTAACAGGTAACAAGTTGGATGACAAAACGTACATCAGACACACAGGTTATCCGGGAGGACAAAGAACTTTGACTGCAAAAGTTTTGCAATCAAAAAACCCTGCTTTGCTAATTGAAAAAGCGGTGAAAGGTATGTTGCCAAAAAATAAATTGGGAGCAGAACTTTTCAGAAATTTAAATGTTGTTGTAGGAACTGAGCACAAACAAGGTGCGCAAAAACCTAAAACAGTTAACCTAAACGATCTTAAGTAATGGGAGTTATTCACAAAATCGGTAGAAGAAAATGTGCTGTGGCACGTGTTTATGTTTCAGAAGGAACAGGAAAAATTACCGTTAACAAAAGAGAATTTGAAAACTACTTCCCAACAGCTACTTTACAGTACAAAGTATTGCAACCAATGTCTATGACAGAAAACGCAACTAACTTTGACGTAAAAGTAAATGTATACGGTGGTGGTTCTACAGGGCAAGCAGAAGCTGTGAGAATGGCAATTGCAAGAGCAATGTGTGAAGTGGAAGCTGAAAACAGAGCTATCCTTAAACCAGAAGGATTACTAACAAGAGATCCAAGAATGGTAGAACGTAAAAAATTCGGTCAGAAAAAAGCGAGAAAGAGATTCCAATTCTCGAAACGTTAATATTTTATATTGTCACACTGAGCTTGTCGAAGTGTACTTTATTAAGATGACCAAAAAATTTACAATTAAATTAGAATTTAAAACAAAGTTGTCGATATTCCTTTTAAAGAAGGAATTAGTTTAGCATCGAAATGCAGTCCAAAGTCTTAAAGTTAAAAGTCTTAAAGCGAAAAAGGTGACGCATTGCTAATCAAACGGAACGTAAACTATTACACAATGGCAAACAAAATTGAAGTTAAAGATTTATTAGAAGCAGGTGTTCACTTCGGACACATGACTCGTAAGTGGGATCCGAACATGGCTCCTTACATATATATGGAGCGTAATGGAATTCACATTATCAATCTATATAAAACCGCTGCAAAAATTGAAGAAGCTAACGAAGCTTTGAAAAAAATCGCAGCATCAGGTAGAAAAATACTTTTCGTAGCTACCAAAAAACAAGCAAAAGACATCGTTGCTGAAAAAGCATTAGCTTGTAACATGCCGTACATCACTGAAAGATGGCCAGGTGGTATGTTAACAAACTTCGTTACTATCCGTAAAGCCGTTAAAAAAATGGCTACTATTGATAAAATGAAGAAAGACGGAACTTTTATGACATTGTCTAAAAAAGAACGTCTTCAGGTTGATCGTCTTCGTGCAAAATTAGAGAAGAATTTAGGTTCTATCGCTGACATGTCAAGACTTCCGGCTGCATTGTTTGTAGTGGATATCAAAGCTGAACACATTGCCATAAAAGAAGCACAAAAATTAAACATTCCAGTTTTCGCAATGGTTGATACTAACTCTGATCCACGTGAAGTAGATTACGTTATCCCAGCCAATGATGATGCTTCAAAATCAATTGATAAAATTTTATCGTTAGTAACTGCTGCAGTTATTGACGGATTAGCTAACAGAACTTCTGATAAAGAAGGTGATGATGCACAAGAAGTAGACGCAGTTGCTGAAGTTACTACACAGGAAGTTGTAGAGGAAGCTGCGGCTCCAGTTGTTGAAGAAGTCGCTCCGGTTACTGAAGAGACAGCTGCTCCTGAAGTAGAAGCTGTTGTAGAAGAAACTCCAGAAGTGGAAGCAGTTGTAGAAGTAGAAGCTGCTCCGGAAGTAGAAGCTGAAGCTACTGAAACAGAAACTGAAGAATAAAACAAAATAATTACGAATTATGAATTACGAATTACGAATTATTTTCACTCGTAATTTCCAATTTGTAATTCGTAATTTCTTTTTAAAAAAATTTAAACTTAAAATAAAAAAATATTATGTCAACAATCACAATTACTGCTGCAGACGTAAATAAATTAAGAACAATTACCGGTGCAGGAATGATGGACTGTAAAAAAGCCCTAGTAGAATCGGATGGCGATTTTGATTTAGCAATTGAAAACCTTAGAAAAAAAGGTCAAAAAGTTGCCGCAAACCGTTCAGACAGAGAATCTACAGAAGGTGCTGCTATTGCAGTTGTTAATGCAGACAAGACTTCTGGTGTTGTTATCACATTAAACTGCGAAACTGACTTCGTTGGGAAAAATGAAGGTTTCGTAAAATTGGCTACAGAGTTGGCTAATTTGGCTATGAACTTCGATACAAAAGAAGCTTTCTTAGCTGCAGATTTCAACGGACTTAGTGTTGCTGAAAAATTAATTGAGCAAACTGGTGTAATTGGAGAAAAAATTGAAATCGCTTCTTTCGAAAGATTATCTGGTGCTTTTGTTGGTTCTTACATCCACGCTGGAAACAAAATTGCTACTTTAGTTTCACTATCTGCTAGCGTGGCTGGTGCTGAAGAAGCTTCAAGAAACGTAGCAATGCAAGCTGCTGCTATGTCTCCAATCGCTTTAGATGAGGCTGGAGTTGATGCAGACATTATTGCTAAAGAAATTGAAATCGCTAAAGATTTACTACGTCAAGAAGGAAAAGCTGAAGCAATGATTGAAAATATCGCTAAAGGTAAACTTGGTCGTTTCTTTAAAGACAATACTTTGGTAAACCAAGATTATATTAAAGATAGCTCAATGAGCGTAGCTAACTACATTAAATCTGTTGATGCAGGTTTGACTGTAACTGGTTTCAGAAGAGTTGCTTTAGGATAATTATTCCAAAAACAAATAAAAAAACCCGATTCGAGTCGGGTTTTTTGTTTATTAGGAGCACACGTTTAGCCTTCTTTTCACTTCTCTTCCCGCTGTCCGCGCTACACGGTAGCTCGCTCCCATCGGGGCTAAAGACACGCAAGGTTTTCACAATACAACCTCTAATTCCTCTAACAACAATCCCGTGAGGGATTTGACTGGTTATTTTGTACGAAGTTGAAATAAAAAACCCGATTCAAATGAATCGGGTTTTTTGTTTATTATTTCTTCTCAACCGGAAAACCTCTCGCTCGCATCAAAGCATCCGTATTAAAATCTCTGCCGCGGAATTTTCTGTAAGCAATTGCAGGATCAATTGTATTACCTATACTGAAGACATTATCATATAGTTTTTTGGCAACTTCTTTATTGTATAAACCATCTTTGGTTTCAGTAAAAGCTTCTGCCGCATCAGCACTTATAGCATCTGCCCACAAATAACCATAATAACCAGCAGCATAAGCATCGTCAGAAAAAATATGCCCAAACTGTGGAATACGGTGACGCATCACGATTTCTTTTGGCATTTTTAAAGCATCTAAAGTTTCTTTTTCAAATTGTTTTGGATCAATATCTGGATTCGTTAACAAGTGTAATTTCATATCAACCAAAGCACTTGCAATAGTTTCTACAGTAGAAAACGCTTCGTTAAATGTTGCTGCTCTGTTATTTCTTTCTACTAAAGACATCGGCATTGGTTCACCTGTTTTATAATGCAAGGCAAACTGATTCAATACTTGCGGCGTGGCTAACCAACGTTCCATAACCTGAGAAGGAAACTCTACATAATCTCTTGGCACATTGGTTCCCGATAAACTTGGATACGTCACATTCGAATTCAAACCATGTAATGCATGCCCAAATTCATGGAATAAGGTACTTGCATCTTCCCATGAAATTAGTATTGGCTCACCTTCTTTTCCTTTAATGAAATTGCAATTGTTAGACACAATAGTAATCACATCGCCATCAACTCTACTTTGCTCTCTCGTGGCATTCATCCATGCTCCAGAGCGTTTTCCTTTTCGTGCATAAGGGTCAAAATACCAAACTCCAACTACTTTTCCAGTAACTGAATTAGACACTTCAAAAACACGCACATCAGGATGAAATACTGGAACATTATATACTTGCTTAAACTTTAAGTGAAACAATTCCCCAGCTACCCAAAACATTCCTTCACGCAATTTTTCTAATTGCAGATAAGGTTTTAAATCATTTTGGTCTAAATCGTATTTTGCTTTTCTAACTTTTTCAGAATAATAACGATAATCCCAAGCGGCAATTTTGAAATTCCCGCCTTCAGCATCAACCATTTTTTGCATATCAGCAACATCAGTATGCACTTTTTCAACTGCCGGTGTCCAAACTGACATCATTAAATCTAATGTTTTTTGCGGATTCTGCGCCATTGTATTTGACAAACTCCAATCAGCAAAAGTTTTAAAGCCAAGTAATTTAGCTTTCTCCGCTCGTAGTTTTAAAATTTGAACTAATGTCTTATTATTGTTATTGGCATTATCATTATCGCCGCGACTTGTAAAAATCTGAAACGCTTTTTCTCTTAAATCCCTGCGATTTGAAAACGTTAAAAACGGTTCTATAGAAGACCGTGTATTGGCAATGCAACCCATTACACTAAGCTTTCTGTCTTTTGCATCAGCAATTGCCGCATTTTTTAATTCCTCTGGCAAGCCATC
>JAYTGH010000106.1:0-2494 GCA_043733645.1 Flavobacterium sp.
AGGTCAATCCATAAATTCGCTTTCGATTTCTTCAATACTTGGTAAACTTGATTTCAAATTATCAGGTAAAAATCAGCGATTTCTAATTTTGCAACAGCCAGTTGCGAAATTGAATTATTTTCTACAGGTGATTCTTCAAGTACCGAAAAAGAAAGGTCTGAATAATTTTTAAAAAACGTTAGCATATTTAAAATATTCCTTTCCAAAAAACCTTTTACTTCGGCTAATTCATTTTTTAAATCTAAAGCCAAACGAGGGATAACACCTTTTCCCCAACCTTCTTGTTGTTGGCGTAAGTGAATCATTTTCCCAATATCCCAATAAGTAGCCAAGAGTTCTGAATTGGCAGAAAAATGAACTTTAATTTATCCTTGACGCACACGGCTTTTAATTTCAGTCAATAAATTTTTGTATGCTCCATCTCTGGTTTCATAATCCTATATTTTTAAAAGTTCTAAAGAAGGAGATTCATTTTTGTGGAATTTTCTCATGTTTTATGTTGCGCAAATCTAATGTGTGATTGGCAGTTTTGTAAGTAATCTGGGTGATTAAATTACTATTTCGCAATTTCAATTTTACATTGTATATTTGTATTCTAAATATGTATTCAGACAGTAAATTCCTGTGCTCTCAAACTAATTGAAATTTTAATCCAATTTTAAACCCTTTTTCTTACGACTTTCATGCAAAACTCCCATTTTAAAAATGCTATTACGTAAAGTTAAAACAAAATTATTCTTAGAGAGTTCGATTGATTGTGCACTATTAGCCGTAGAAATTTATAATAAACCTAGAGCAACTTTTAGAGTTGAAGGTTTTATTACTCACATGATTATGGCTTGGACAAGGCTTTTACAATCTTATTTTAACCAAACAATTGGTGAGACATATTTCTATAAAGAAAAAGGTCGATATAAAAAAATAGATGGTGAACGTAAAGCTTGGGAGTTAAAGACTTGCATTCAAAAATATGAGAAATTGACTGAACCCGTTAAAACCAATTTAGATTTTTTTATCAAACTTAGAAATAAGATAGAGCATAGAATTGTAGATAAAGAAGATATTGGTATTTCAATTTTTGGAGAATGCCAATCTCTACTCTATAATTATGAAAATGAACTTATAAAAATTTTTGGAATTGAATATGCCTTAAATGAAAGTTTAGCCTTTTCATTGCAATTTTCGAAGTTACGAACAATCAAACAAACAGAATCGAGCAAACAATTGCTATCTTCGGAATATAAAGAGATAAAAGATTTTATTCAAAAATACAGAGAAAATTTAAGAGATGACATTTTTAATACACAGGAGTATAGCATCAAACTAATTCAAGTGCCGAAAATTTCAAATACTGGTAGAAATGATTTAGCGATAGAATTTGTTAATTGGAGTTCACTTTCTGAAGAAGACAGAAAAAAATTCGATAATTTAATAACAATTGTAAAAGACAAAATAATAAGAACTGAAGCTATTAATTATGGCAAACTAAAGCCAAGTACGGTCGTTAAAAAAGTAAAGGAAGAAATAACTCTTGATTTTAACCTTACAGACCACAAGCATATTTTAGTAATTTTTAAAATTAGACCATACACAAAAATTGGAGATAACCATGAGCCATTTGAAACAAACACTAAATATTGTCATTACGATGAAGCCCATAAAGATTATTTGTACAAAGCGAGTTGGGTAGAATTTCTTATTTTTAATATAAAGTCAGGACGACTAAATAAAGAGTTTTGGAAAAAAACTTATGACGAAAGAAAAACTATTGATATAAGAGATTATGAAATTATAAGAAATGGAATGAATTAAAATGATCTTTTAAAATATATTTCTGTCCCATTCTTTACGTGCTTGCTCGGTATGTTGGTGTAAAAGTTCAACCGTTTTTTGGGAAATAGTTCCTCTGAAATCGGAAGGTTTTTTTTTCGGCGATTCTAATTTTTTTAATTCTTCGTATCTTAATGTCAAGTTTTCCCACTCAAGAATATCAATGACAACCGCAGTGCGTTTGCCGTCTGAATCGAAAAGATATTGTAAATCCATTTTGAAAACGTTGATAATGGTTTTGACTGAAATGCCAAATGCTTACAAATTTATGACTAAATTTTGATTCCGCAATCTTTTTACCTAAAATCAAGTTTGAAAATTTAAATAGGCAGACAAATTTTTTATTTTGTAAAACGACTCGTAATTTACACCCTCAAACTATTCTAAACATGGATACAATAACACATCGCCGCGCCTGCAATTTATGTGAAGCTATTTGCGGATTAGTGATCGAAACACAAGGCGACACGGTAGTATCTATTCGCGGCGACAAAAACGATCCGTTGAGTAAAGGTTATTTATGTCCAAAAGCGTTTGCGCTGAAAGATATTTATGAAGACCCTGACCGTTTGCGCGCGCCGATGAAACGCGTAGGCGATGTGTGGCAAAAAATTTCGTGGGAACAAGCATACTCAGAAATTGGCGAAAAATTTAATGCTATTCG
>JAYTGH010000107.1:0-2492 GCA_043733645.1 Flavobacterium sp.
ACTCATTGGCAGACCGATACTTTGGAATTATGAAAACCAGATGACTGGCGATATTATGCATCTTATTGGCAATAACAATACCGAAAAACTCGATTCACTAAAAGTCCTGAACAATGCTTTTATAATATCAAAAGATAGTGTTGGAACAGGCTATAATCAGGTGAAAGGGCAAAACCTTTACGGAAGATTCAAAGACAATAAACTCAATGAAGTTGATATTATTAAAAACACAGAAGTCATTTATTATCTGCGAAATGACAAGCATGAACTCATTGGCATCAACAAAAGTGTTGGCAGCAAAATCAATTTGATTTTAGATAAAAATACTATTGAAACCATAACCATCTATAAAAATCCAGATGGCACTATTTATCCCGAGAAGGATTTGCCCGAAAATGCCAGGAAACTTCGTGGTTTTGTTTGGCGTGCTGATGAACGGATTAAATCTAAAGACGATATTTTTCCGTCTGAAGAAAACGAACTCGATGCCAAAATTCAAGCTGAAAGAAAAGCCGAAATGGCTAAAGAAAATGTGCCAATAGAACCAAGCAAAGAAACTTTGGATTACGACAAGAATAAACCAATGGTTAAGTAGTTTCAGTAGCAGTTTTAAGATTAAAAAACAAACAGATTGCTTCACAAGTTCGCAATGACATGAAAGAGGATTTCCTAAAATACCAAGCACAAACTTCGCCTTATCCTTTGAGCATGGAAATTTCGCATGCTGTTGGTTCCTATATATACGATATTAATAACAAAAAATATCTGGATTTTGTCGCTGGCGTTTCGGCGACAAGTTTAGGACATCAGCATCCAAGAGTTAATCAGGCTATAAAAGACCAATTAGACAAGTATTCTCATGTGATGGTGTATGGCGAATATGCACAACATCCTGCTGTTGCCTATTGCAAATTATTGGTCGAGAACTTGCCTCCGAATTTAAATAAAGTTTATTTAGTAAATTCAGGAACAGAAGCTTGTGAAGGTGCTCTAAAACTAGTTCGCAGAGTTACCGGAAGAAGCCAATTAATTTCGTGTCACAATGCGTATCATGGCAATACAATGGGCTCAATGAGCGTGATGGGTTTTGAGGAACGTAAACAAATCTTTAGACCGTTAATTCCCGATGTTGATTTTATCACATTCAATAACGAAGACGACATCCAAAAAATAACAACCGAAACTGCCGGAATCATTCTCGAAAGTATTCAAGGAGGTGCTGGTTTTATCGAACCAAAGAATGATTTTCTTGCCAAAATCAAAAAACGTTGCGAAGAAGTTGGAGCTTTACTAATTCTCGACGAAATCCAGCCTGGTTTTGGAAGAACCGGAAAATTATTCGGTTTTGAAAACTACAATGTTGTTCCCGACGTAATTATAATAGGAAAAGGAATGGCTGGCGGAATGCCTGTTGGTGGTTTTGTTGCCAATGAAAAGCACATGGATTTATTAAGTCATGATCCAAAGTTAGGGCACATTACCACTTTTGGCGGTCATCCTGTCATAGCGGCAGCCTGTTTAGCTACTTTGGAAGAAATTTTGGAAAAAGACTACACTAAACAATCATTAGCTAAAGAAAAGCTGTTTCGAACTCTTTTGGTACATCCTTTGATAAAGGAAGTTAGAGGTAAAGGATTGATGCTCGCAGCAATGACAGAAGATGCTGATATTACCAATAAAGTAATTTTCAAATGTCAAGAAAAAGGATTGATATTATTTTGGTTACTTTTCGAAGGCTGCGCCATCAGAATTACGCCTCCATTAACTATTTCTGAAGATGAAATCAGAGAAGGTTGCGCGATAATCATTGAAGCTATGAATGCCCTTTTCAGCGAGTTAAAGAATTGTTAATTAAATTGTTTACAACAATAATCGCAACTCACTAAAAAAGCACCGTGTTTCCCTAATTTTATTAAGGATAATTTTAACACCTACAGTTATGCACCTAGATCACGACGAAGAAGATTACAACTTATCCTTATCGAAATTTGAATCGATGTTGAAAACCAACAAAGTTTTATTTTTTGACTCAGAGGAATTCGAGGAAATCATTCTACATTACCTCGATATGGGAAAAGCTACTTTAGCCAAAAAAGCATTAAAGTTAGGACTGGAACAACACCCTAAATCTACAGGTTTAAAGCTCGTTCAGGTAGAAATGCTGGTGTATGACGACAAATTAGATCAGGCAGAAAAGTTACTCAACGAACTGTACGCCATTGAACCAACCAACGAAGAAATTTTTATCCAAAAAGCCAATATTTATTCCAAAAGAGATGACCACGAAAAAGCGGTCGAATTCTTAAAAACTGCTTTGAAATATACTGAAGATTTTGCCGATGTCTATAACTTAATTGGTATGGAATATCTTTTTATGGATAATCTGGAGTTGGCAAAAGAAAATTTTATTAAATGTTTGGAAGAAGATTTCGAAGATCAATCCGCTTTATATAATGTGGTGTATTGCTTCGAATTTTTAGACCAAAACTTAG
>JAYTGH010000108.1:0-2488 GCA_043733645.1 Flavobacterium sp.
ATAATAAATTAAAATCCTCATAAACAATTGTTTGTGAGGATTTTTTATTTATATTTGATTAACCCATTAAACCTACAACCATGAAAAAAATACTACTAACCATAGGTATTTACATTTTTATTTTGGTGCCTAATCTTCGTGCTCAAAATAAATCAAAAGCGGCTCCAACAGCTTATGATGACTACTCATTTCCAAAAAATGATGCTGAAAATCCGTGTATAACAACACAAGAATATGCTGTTTTAAACAAAGAAGTAAACGATAATTTGAAAAAATTAAGTTTAGACAAAAGTGCTAACAGAAACGCGCTTACTACATCACTAAATTGGCCACTAAAACTAGCAACTGGTTTTACCCAATGTGAATATCATTTTATTGGTGCTTATGTTGACCAAAATACAGCTACAACAACTATTCAGGATTATGATTGCGGAACGAATACTTATGATGGTCATCACGGAACAGATATTGCTATTTGGCCTTATAGTTTGTACAAAATGGACAACAGCCAAGTTGAAGTAATTGCTGCTGCTGCCGGAACAATTATTCAAAAAGCAGATGGTAATTTTGATAGAAATTGTGGCTCGAATACATTGACCGCAAACTCTATTATCATCCAACACGCTGATGGAACGTATGCTTTGTATTGGCACATGAAAAATGGTTCTGTTACCACTAAAGCAGTTGGTCAAACTGTAGTTGCTGGAGAAAAATTAGGTGTTGTTGGAAGTTCTGGCAGCTCTTCTGGACCTCATCTTCATTTTGAAATTTGGGCCGGAAGTACGAACACCACTTATAAAGATCCTTTTTCGGGAGCTTGTAATTTGTTAAATGCAACTTCATGGTGGGCAGCTCAAAGACCGCATTCCGAACCTGCCATTATGAAAACTTCTGTTCATCCAACAGATATAACTTTAGCAACTTGCCCTAACAGTGATGTGCCGAACGAAAGTGACACTTTTGTTGTTCCGTTTCAAGGTCCTGGTTTGTCTCCGGGTTATGCTAAATTTTATGTTTTTTGGAGAGAACTTCCAGCAAGTTCAATCATAGCATCACGGATTTTAAACCCAAATGGAACTACATTTAATAGCTGGAATTATACAGTTTCAAACTATAATAAAATAAGCTATTATGGTTTTTCTAAATTGCTGCCAACTATTGATGGTGTCTACACTTTTGAAGCAAGTTATAATGGTGTTGCCTGCTCAAAGACGTTTACTATTAGTCATTCTTTAGGAATTTCAGATGTTCCTGACGCAGGTTATTTCAAGGTGTTTCCTAACCCAACTAATGATAATTTTTTAGTTACTGCTAACGGAATTGCCAATGAAAACTATACTTTTACAATGACAAATAGCATTGGGCAAATTGTTAAAACAGAAAAAGCAACTATTGAGAACAATAAGCTTGAAAAATCATTTTCTGTAGCTAGTTTATCAGAAGGTGTTTATTTTTTGATTATTGAAGGTGTTACATCAAAAATTGTAAAAAAGATTATAAAAAATAATTAATTAAAAATGAAAAAAATAATTTTATCACTAGCATTTGTTGCGGTATTGTGTTCGTGCCAAGAAAAAACCAAAGAAAAAATAGATGATGCGACTAACGCAGTAAAAGAAGATGTAACAACAACTATTGATTCAGCAAAAGCAAGAGCTGAAGCAAAATTAGATACTTTAAAAGATAAAGCTAATGCAAGAATCGACAGCGCCAAAATGAAAGCTGCTGATAAAATGGAAGAATCTGCTAAAAAGCTAAAAGAGTCTATTAAGAAATAATAAAAAGTCCTCACGTTTATGAGGACTTTTTTTATGCTGTAAACTAATTTTTAACTTCTTATTTTCTGTTCCCATTTCCAGGCATCTTCCAATGCATCTTCCAAAGTAAGTCTTGCTGTCCAGCCCAAAACTTTGTTTGCCTTATCGGTATTTGCATAGGCAGAAATTACATCGCCTTCCCTTCTTCCAACAATTTTATACGGTAATTTTTGTTTGGAAACTTTTTCAAAAGCATTGATAACTTCTAAAACGGAACTTCCTGTTCCTGTCCCCAGATTGAATGTTTCAACTTTTTCCAGATTTTGTTTTTTCAATAATCTTTGCAACGCTATAACATGAGCTTTCGCCAAATCAACTACATGAATATAATCGCGAATGCAAGTCCCGTCATGAGTTGGATAATCATTACCATAAACTGAAAGCTCTTTTCGTAAACCAAAAGCAGTTTGAGTAATAAACGGCACTAAATTTTGTGGAACTCCAAGGGGTAATTCGCCTATTTCAGCACTTGAATGCGCACCAATCGGATTAAAATAACGCAGTAAGACAGCATTGATATTGGTAACTTTTGCTACATCAATTATGATTTCTTCTCCTATTTGTTTGGTATTCCCGTAGGGTGAATTTGCCGGTTGAACAGAAGCATCTTCAGTAATTGGCATTTTTTCGGCTTGACCGTAGACCGTACATGATGAGCTAAAAATAAAATT
>JAYTGH010000109.1:0-6995 GCA_043733645.1 Flavobacterium sp.
ATGAATGCTTCTCAGGCGATTCATTTTAGGGAACCTTTAAAATCAAGTGAGTTTATAGAACTATTTTTGAAATCATATAGAGAAGAAGTACCATTGGTAAAAGAAGATAGGATTCTGCATTACGATATTGAAAACTCGGTAGCGTTTTTAAATAGTTTTATGGTGGAGTTGGAGGATTAAATAGCTAATTTAGGTATTTGATTGAATGAAAAAGAAGAAATTTCGGTTTGATTTTTGGCATGCTCAATAGTCATAGAGACTATTTTTCCATTAGCGTCAAGTTCAATTAAAGTATTTTCATTTATGTCTTTAGTTTCCACAATTTTATTATCATTGAAATAAACTAAAAGTGTATCGGTATCTTCAAAATAGGTAATTTTCATAGTTTAAATTTTAAAATCTCTATCAAAAAATGCATTGTGAATTGTTTCTTTATCTTCTAGAATAATGATTCGTAAATATTTTTGCATTTTGTCTATATATGCCCAACGTTTTAGTCTCCCATCTGTTTGAACCACTTCAGAAACAGGATTGTTAAAAACATATTCTATCCATTCTAATTCAATATCTTTTCTATCTTCTCGCTCACGAGTAACCAAAAAATATTGAGTGTATTTCATTTAATAGTTTAATAAGTTTCAATTCAAAATTAGTTATTTTTATTTATAATTTCAAAACTATATTTATTTGGTGTTTTTTGAATAGCTTAATGACGGAGTGATGGCTCAAAATCTGGAGACTTTGCGCAGCTTAAGAAGACAGAAAACTGGATTATGACATTGAAAATTCGGTAGCGTTTTTGAATAGTTTTATGGTGGAGTTGGAGGGGTAGCAGCTGTATGTCATTTATACTATAACTACGCTATAACTACGCTATAACCATTAGGCAACTATATACTAGGTATATAGTATCCAGATTTCAATCACGCATTATCAGATTGTTGTGGTCGAATGCATGGACGCCTTGTTTGAAGACACGGATTACACCCAAACAAGTAAATCCTCCCAACCAAGTCGTTCGAGGAGTAATTTAATTGCTTTTAATTGCAACAGCTTTCGTTTTACCAGTATGCTTAATGATAGTAGTTATCATTTTGAATTCACTGTTGGCTTTAAAGCAATGTACTGTATTTACTGGGATTATCATGCTTTCTCCTAACTTGAGCTCCCAATCCTTACTGCCGATAGTTACCTCTGCTTTACCATCAATAATTTGGACATAAGTATCGTATTTGGCCGTTGTTACACAAAATTTTTCGCCTTTATCAAAAGCAACAGCAGACAATTTGCCACCCTTATTTTTATAATTGTTTTACAAACTATAGTGTCGGTGACATATTCTACGATTTCAAGTATGATATGAGCCTGTGATTTTGGTATTGCACTATCATTACTTTCTTTGCAGACTTTTGCGTTATTTGATTGCATTTTGTCTTTTAATCAAAGTTCACCAAATTTTATAAGTTTAAGGTTATAGAAAAAAATAAAAGAGTTTTATAATTCTTTGAAATTGAAAAAGGATCTTTGGTATAGAATCAATTCAACTGCAACATAAAACTCAACAATCCCAAAATGGCAGGAACCGCCTGAACAAAGAAGATTCTTTTAGAAGCTGTCATTGCGCCGTAAATCCCGGCTACTAAAACGCAGGAAAGGAAGAAGATGGCGATGTTTTTACTCCAAACAGCATCTGAAATACATAACGACCATATCAATCCTGCAGCGAGAAAGCCGTTGTATAAGCCTTGGTTGGCGGCCATGACTTTTGTTTTTTCAAATTGGTCTTCCGGAATGGTTTTGAAGACTTTTCTTCCGCGAGTTGTCCACGCAAACATTTCGAGCCAAAGAATGTAGATATGCAGTAGTGCAATAAATCCGATGATGAGTTGGGAGAGTATGTTCATTTTTAAAGTTTATGAGGTTATGAAGTTTATAAGTTTATTGACCTTCATTGAAAATACGTTCAATGCGCTTGTCTGGCATCAGCCACATTAAGGCAACAAAAATGTATATTCCGCCGGAAACTATCGGATAGAAACTGGCAAATAAAACGGCAATACTATATAAAACAGGGGACGATTTTCCTTTAATGTCATTCCCTAAAGCTTTCGATAATAATGAATTACCATCTTGTTTTAAAATTAACTGTTGTAAAATGAAATAAGCAACACCATTCATTAATAATATAATTCCATACAACATCATTGGAAAAGGGGCGAAGTGATTTTCGCCATTCCAGGCTGTAACAAATGGAATTAAGGATAGCCAAAACAATAAATGCAGATTTGCCCAAAGAATTTTTCCGTTCACCTGTTTCACGGTATGCATCATGTGATGGTGGTTGTTCCAGTAAATTCCGATATAAATAAAACTCAAAACATAGCTTAAGAACTTTGGAAGTAGCGGTTCTAAATCTTCATAACGAGAACCTTCCGGAAGTTTGAATTCCAATACCATGATGGTGATGATAATGGCTAAAACGCCATCGCTAAAAGCTTCTAGTCTGGTTTTATTCATAAATCTAATTGTTTAAAGCTCCTAATGTTTTATGGATTTTGCGTTTATGATATGACTGTTTCAGTATTTTAACTCCTGAAATCACGCTGATATTTCCGTCTATTTCCATCATGGCGAGTTTCACTTCTTTATAGGTTTCCACACCATGTTCCCGAATTACTTCATCTAATTCATCGGACGATATTTCCAATTTGGTTAAAGTTTTGAAATCAACAATACCATCGTGGATTAGAATTTCAGGTTTGTCCTGAAGCAATTGGGTTATGGTTTTTGATTTGAACATGATTTTCTTCAAAATAAAATTAAGGACAAACAAAACCAAAGCCGCTACTAATCCACCTTCAAGAGAAGAATTACTGCCAACCATAGCATTTTGAACCGAGTTGCTAATTAGCAAAATCAGAATGATATCAGCCGTGTTTAGTTGTGATAATTCCTTTTTTCCAAACAGGCGTATGGCAACAAGCATAAAAAGATATACTGCAACGCTTCTAATTATTATGTCGAGATAAGGATTCATGACTTAATCTTATTATTTTAATTTAAAATTCTTTTCAATCGCTATAATCATTTCTCCAGCAATATCCTTATTGGTTGCTCCCTCTATGCCTTCTAATCCTGGTGACGAGTTTACCTCTAGTAATAATGGTCCTTTTGATGAACGAATAATATCTACACCTGCTACTTTTAAATCCATAGCTTTTGCTGCTTTAATTGCGATTCGCTTTTCATCAGCTGTTGGCTTGATAACCGATGCAGTTCCTCCCATGTGAATATTAGCCCTGAATTCGCCCGGAGCAGCTTCTCTTTGAATGGCTGCTACTACTTTTCCATCAACAATAAATAATCTTAAATCTTTACCATCTGCTTCTTTGATGAATTCTTGAACCAATATATTGGCATTTAAACTTTTGAATGCATTAATAACTGATTCGGAGGCTTTTTTGGTTTCAGCTAGAACCACTCCTTTTCCCTGTGTGCCTTCTAATAGTTTTACAATTAAAGGTGGTCCTCCAACCATTTTTATTAAATTATCGGTATCTAATGGGGAATTTGCAAAACCAGTAGTTGGTATTTCAACACCATTGCGTAATAATAATTGCAATGAAAAAAGCTTGTCTCTAGATTGTGTAATAGCTGCGGCAGAGTTTAAACAAAATACTTTCATTGCCTGAAACTGTCTTGTCAGAGCGCAACCATAAAAAGTAATACTCGGACGAATTCTTGGAATTATAGCATCAAAATTATCTAAAATTTTCCCTCCTCTGTAATGAATTTCAGGTTTTTCAGCATCCAATTTCATATAACATTCTTTGATGTTGAGAAAATGCATTTCGTGTCCACGCATTTCTCCCGCTTCCATAATGCGTCTGTTACTATACAAATCAGGATTACTTGCTAAAAGCCCAATTCGTAAGCCGTTAGTATTAGTAACAGAATAATTGGTATATAAGTTTTTTAAATTTTCTGCTGTTGTTTGACCTAATAGATATTTCTGTTCTGGGTCAACCAATATTCTACCACTCATGGCTTCTCTGCCTAAAAGCATTCGGAAGCCCATTGAGTCTCGGTTGGTTAAAGTTACCTCAATTTCCCAATTTTCTTTCCCGATTTTTATATTAGTTTGAATTACATAGCGCTGCTCTCGGAAACCACTTGAACTTTTGACGATGCGCTTGTCTATGAGTTTGGCTTCGCAATGAATAACAGTTTTGAGATTATTCTGAATAGGGTTTATATCAAATTTCACCCAGTTTTCATCTTCTTTTATAAAAGGTGCAATATTTATGGCATGCAAAGCAGAAGTTTTGGCACCTGAATCTACACGTGCTTTAATAGCAGGCAAACCTAATTCAGGTAATGTACACCACTCTTCAGAGCCTAATACAATTTTATTTTGTGACATGGATAGAAATTAAAAAGCCACGAATTCTCGAATTTTATGGTATCATTTATTCGTGAATTCGTGGCTGAAAATTACATTATTATTTCTTAACTCGCTGATTTTTTAGCTTTTTGGATGGCAACAGTTAACTCTTGTGAAGCTTCGTCTAAATCCATAAAAATAGTATCTCCAGAGCCAATTTTGGAAGTGATTATTTCCTCAGCTAAAGCATCTTCAACATATTTTTGAATAGCTCTTTTAAGCGGACGCGCACCAAATTGTTTGTCAAAACCTTTTTCGGCAATAAATGCTTTGGCTTTGTCTGAAAGGTTTAAAGTGTATCCTAATTCTGAAACTCTTCCAAATAGTTTCTTTAATTCGATTTCGATAATCAAATCGATATCGTGTTTTTCTAATGGATTGAAAACAATTACGTCATCAATTCGGTTTAAGAATTCAGGAGCGAAGGTTTTCTTCAACGCATTTTCTATAACGCTTTTCGAATTGTCATCGGCTTGTGCAATTTTTGCGGCAGTTCCAAATCCAACACCTTGCCCAAAGTCTTTCAACTGACGTGCACCAACATTAGAAGTCATAATGATGATAGTGTTTTTGAAGTCGATTTTACGACCTAAACTATCCGTCAAATAACCATCGTCTAATACTTGCAACATCATGTTGAAAACATCGGGATGCGCTTTTTCAATTTCGTCTAAAAGCACTACACAATAAGGTTTTCTACGAACCTTTTCAGTTAATTGTCCACCTTCTTCATAACCAACATAGCCCGGAGGTGCACCGATTAATCGGGAAATGGCGAATTTCTCCATGTATTCGCTCATATCAATTCTAATCAAAGCATCTTCGGAATCGAATAATTCTTTGGCTAAAACTTTAGCTAACTGTGTTTTACCAACTCCGGTTTGTCCTAAGAAAATAAACGAACCAATCGGACGGTTTGGGTCTTTCAAACCGGCACGATTTCTTTGAATAGAACGAGAGATTTTTAATACAGCTTCGTCCTGACCAATTACTTTTCCTTTAATTAATTCGGGTAAATGTGCCAATTTGTTGCTTTCTGTTTGAGCAATACGGTTAACAGGAATTCCTGTCATCATCGATACGACATCGGCAACGTTATCTTCGGTAACCTGAATGCGATTGTTTTTCGAATCTTCTTCCCATTGTTCTTGGGCAATGGCTAAATCTTTTTCTAAACGTTTTTCATCATCACGAAGTTTGGCTGCTTCTTCATATTTCTGTTTTTTAACGACAGAATTTTTCAAATCGCGTACTTCTTCGAGTTGTCGTTCTAAATCCAAAATTTGTTTTGGAACATCAATATTGGTGATGTGAACTCTTGAACCCGCTTCATCCAACGCATCAATAGCTTTGTCAGGAAGAAAACGCTCAGACATATATCTGTTAGTCAATTTAACGCAAGCTTCAATTGCTTCATCTGTATAAGTTACACTATGGTGATCTTCGTATTTGTTTTTGATGTTATTCAAAATCGTAATGGTTTCTTCCACCGAAGTTGGTTCAACAATTACTTTTTGGAAACGTCTTTCTAACGCGCCATCTTTCTCGATATATTGTCTGTATTCGTCAAGCGTAGTAGCACCAATACATTGTATTTCGCCTCTTGCTAAAGCTGGTTTGAACATATTGGAAGCATCAAGTGAACCTGTTGCGCCACCGGCACCAACGATAGTGTGAATTTCGTCAATGAAAAGAATGATGTCGTCATTTTTCTCTAACTCATTCATTACGGCTTTCATTCTTTCTTCGAATTGCCCTCGGTATTTTGTTCCGGCAACTAAAGACGCTAAATCTAAAGTCACAACTCTTTTGTTAAACAAAATTCGGGATACTTTCTTTTGAATAATTCGCAAGGCTAAACCTTCGGCGATGGCAGATTTACCAACACCAGGTTCACCAATTAGTAACGGATTATTTTTCTTTCTTCGGCTAAGAATTTGAGAAACTCTTTCAATTTCTTTTTCACGACCAACTACAGGATCGAGTTTTCCTTCTTCAGCCATCTCGGTTAAATCACGACCAAAATTATCCAAAACGGGTGTTTTAGATTTTTTATTTGTTTTATTCGCCGGATTGTTAAAATTGCCTTCTTTCAAACTGTCATCTTGTCCTGAATCTTCATTATAAGATTCGTTTGTTGGCAAATTATCATTAAAATCTTCTTCGCTTGGTGTCATATTTAAATACTGTTCTTTAACCACGTTATAATCTATTTTCAGACGATGCAGTAGTTTGGTTGTTGGATCATTCTCATTTCTTAAAATACACAATAATAAATGTGCCGTACTGATAGACGAACTTTGAAAAACTTTGGCTTCTAAAAAAGTAGTTTTCAAGGCACGTTCCGCTTGACGAGTCAAGTGTAGGTTCTTTTTTTCGTTATTGATTTCAACATTTGGGTTTGCCGGACTTAATACTTCAACTTTTTTTCGCAAATGCTCTAAATCAATAGAAAGATTATTGAGAATCGTAATTGCTTTACCATTCCCATCTCTTAATATACCAAGCATTAAATGCTCAGTCCCAATAAAATCATGACCTAATCGCAAAG
>JAYTGH010000110.1:0-2485 GCA_043733645.1 Flavobacterium sp.
TTGCCCGATTTGATTGAGAAAACCTATCGTCAGGCAGTGCCAACGCTTGAAGCTGTGGGTTTATTAGAAGGAACAATTACCTATAAACCCTATTTAGGAAAAGACATGGTTCTTGAATTGCGCCTTAACGGAAAGAAATTAAAAGCTGGTGATAAAGTCTTGAAGTCATCTAAAATTGATTTGGTTCTTGGCGATGGAAAAATTACTTATGAAGAAGCTGTTGATACTACAGCTGTTGATACTACTCAAATGCCAGTAAATGAACCTTGATAACGATACTCCTGAATTAGAAGAAGAGGAATTATTTGAACACCACCGACATGTTGCTGACAAAGGGCAATCGCTGTTGCGTGTTGATAAATTCTTGATGCAGTTGGTTGCCAATGCCACGCGAAATAAAATTCAGAAAGCCGCTGATGATGGAAATATATGGGTAAATGATGTTCCGGTAAAGTCGAGTTACAGAGTTAAACCTTTTGATGTGGTTCGGGTAATGCTGTCGCATCCACCGTTTGAAAATCTGATACTTCCCGAAAATATTCCGCTTGATATTGTGTATGAAGACGATTCGTTATTGCTTATCAATAAACCACCAGGATTAGTGGTTCATCCCGGACACGGAAATTATACAGGAACCTTGGTTAACGCTTTGGCTTTTCATTTCGAAAATCTGCCAAAAAACTCTAGTGACCGACCAGGATTGGTTCACAGAATAGACAAAAACACTTCTGGACTTTTGGTCATTGCTAAAACAGAACAGGCGATGACGCATTTGGCAAAGCAATTCGAAGATAAAACTTCGGAACGTGAATATATTGCTTTGGTTTGGGGAAATGTAAAAGAAGAGGAAGGCACTATAGAAGGTAATATTGCAAGACACGTGAAAGACCGAATGCAAATGGCTGTTTTTCCTGAAGGGGATATAGGAAAGCATGCCGTTACTCATTATAAGGTTTTGGAACGTTTTGGTTATGTTACTTTGGTTTCCTGCAAATTGGAAACCGGAAGAACACATCAAATTCGGGTGCACATGAAATATATTGGGCATACCTTATTTAATGATGAACGCTATGGTGGCGATTTGATTTTGAAAGGAACAACATTCACGAAATACAAGCAGTTTATAGATAATTGCTTTAAGACATTGCCAAGACAGGCATTGCATGCAAAAACATTGGGATTTACCCATCCGGTAACCAAAGAATTTATGCAGTTTGATACCGAATTGCCGCAAGACATGAAAGATTGCATCGAGAAATGGCGCAATTATGCCAAGTCGAATGCGAATGAAGAAGACCCGAGTTCGTAGGACGAACTGTATGGAGCAAAGCGGAATAAATAAAAAAAGCCCCGAATTAATCGGGACTTTTTATTAAATAAAGAATAGGATTATTTACAAACAGGCCCATCAACTGTAAAAGTAAAATCTTTTGTATTTTCTTGTTTAATAGCAGGATTTTTACGATCTGGTTTGTAGGATGCACCAGTCCCCAAATCAACACCAAGGCCTATTAGACCCCAGGCAAAAACACTTAAAATAAAGTTTCCGGTACGGAAAGATTTACCAAAAGTTTGGGTTTTGGTTTCGCAACCTGGTTCTTTTAACTCAACATTTAATTGCTCATTTCGTGGAAAAAGAGCAGTAGCCTGTCCGTTTCCTAATTTTTTTCCATTTACATAGATTTCAGCATTGGGATGATCTTTAGCAATAATGGTTCCTTGGTATTTACTACCACCGAACATTACTCCGCAACTATTCAATAACACAGTCATCGATAATAATAAAGCAACAATAGAGATTTTTTTCATAAAATAATAATTTTAGGTTTGTTTTTATCGGGCTAAACTAATGGTTTTTTTGTAAGAAAAAAATATTTTCATAAAAAAAGCTCCACAATGGAGCTTTTTAATACTAATAAGTTCAGGACTTATTATTCAACAGGCTTTTCGGCAACGAATAAATAATAAATTCCAACTAATATAAAAGGAATACTCAACCATTGTCCGGTTGAAAGCAATCCGAACGTTTCTTCAATTCCGCCTTGACTTTCTTTTACATATTCTACAACGAATCGAACTGACCAAAGTAGGATTAGGAAATAACCAAACAGCAAACCTTGTTTTTCAGCGGTTTTTGTTTTCCAATACAGAAAAAACAGAATTAAAAACACAAAGACATAAGCAAAAGCTTCATATAGCTGTGCAGGATGTTTTGCCGGAACTTTTTCTAGTAGTGCTGCATATTTTGGATCATGTACAAGTGCATGATAAGCATCGTTTACATTTGAAATTTTGGTAGCATTTACAACATCTCTTGAAGAATAGTAATCTCTCACAAATCGAACTCCTAGTGGTGAATCGGTTATTTTACCAACAATTTCGGAGTTGAAAAAATTTCCAATTCTGACAAAGACAGCCCCACTAGCTACTGGAATGACCACTCTGTCTAAAACCCAAAGCATTGGTCTTTTAATTACTCTTGAGC
>JAYTGH010000111.1:0-2485 GCA_043733645.1 Flavobacterium sp.
GCGTGAAGCAAACAATTTTTACCAATGGTTACATTATGTCCGATAAAGCAATTTGGCTGAACGATGGTGTTTTCTCCAATTACAGCTGAATTCGAAATGCTAACATTGGAGGCAACGAAAGGGCGAAAATGTTTGGTTAATGTATTAAAATCTCTAAAAGGGTCTTCAGAAATCAGCAATGCTTTTCCTTTCGGGCAATCAACTTCTTTGTTAATTAAAACAATAGTAGCAGCCGATGCTAATGCTTTATCATAGTATTTTGGATGGTCAACAAAAACAATATCTCCAGGTGTAACCACGTGAATCTCGTTCATGCCTTCCACCTGAAAATCATCAGCACCAACGTATTGGCATCCGATAATGGCTGCGATTTCTTTTAAAGTATGTGTTTTTTGGAATTTCATTTAAAATGTTTAAAAGGTTTATAATGTTTATGAGTTTATAAAAATTAAACTTTTAAACTTCATAAACTTATAACCTCTACTCTTTTACTCTTTCCATATAAGAACCAGTAGCAGTATCAATTTTGATTTTATCACCTTCATTGATAAACAAAGGAACGTTTACCGAAGCTCCCGTTTCTACTTTCGCAGGTTTAGTAGCATTTGTTGCTGTATTTCCTTTTACGCCTGGTTCGGCATAAGTAACTTCTAAAACAATCGAAGCCGGCATATCTACAGAAAGTGGCAAATCAGTTTCAGTATTAATTTGAACCATTACTACTGTTCCTTCTTTTAACAAGTCTGGAGCATCAAGCGTTTTTTTATCCAAAGTAATTTGTTCATAGGAATCAACATTCATAAAATGAAACTGGTCTCCTTCAGCATATAAATATTGGAAGTTTTGCGTTTCTACACGAACTTCTTCAATCTTGTGTCCAGCTGAAAATGTATTATCCAATACTTTTCCGTTTGTTAGACTTCTTAATTTAGTTCTAACAAAAGCCGGACCTTTTCCAGGTTTAACGTGAAGGAATTCGATGATTTTATAAATATCGTGATTGAACTTGATGCATAATCCGTTTCTAATATCTGATGTAGATGCCATTTTTATTTTGTTTAGTTTATTCGTAATTTTTAATTCGTAATTCGTAGTTGTTTTAAGATCCTGAGTAGCCTTTCATAATTCCTCTTGATGAGTTTCTGATAAAATCTAAAATCTCATCACGCTCAGGCGAAGCTGACATTTCTGCTTCGATAATACCAACAGCTTGTGAAGTATTATAGTTTTTTTGGTACAGAATTCTATAAATATCTTGTATTTCTCTAATCTTTTCAGAAGTAAATCCTCTTCGTCTTAATCCGACTGAATTAATTCCAACATAAGAAAGGGGCTCTTTCGCCGCTTTTGTATAAGGCGGAACATCTTTACGAACTAACGAACCACCGGAAATCATAGCGTGATCCCCAATTTGAATAAACTGATGAATCGCAGCCAAGCCACCAACAATGGCAAAGTTTCCAACGATTACGTGTCCGGCTAAAGCCACACCATTTACGATGATAGCATTATCGCCAATATGACAATCGTGGGCAATGTGAGCTGTTGCCATGATAAGACAATTATTTCCAATCTTTGTTTGACCAGAAGCGATTGTACCACGATTAATCGTAACGCATTCTCTAATAGTAACATTGTCTCCAATTACCGCAAGTGATTCTTCTCCTCCGAATTTTAAATCCTGAGGGACTGCAGCAATTACTGCTCCTGGAAATATGTTACAATTTTTTCCTATTCGTGCGCCTTCCATGATGGTAACATTGGAACCAATCCATGTTCCGTCACCAATGACTACATTATTATGAATGGTTGTAAAAGGTTCAATAACTACATTTTTGGCAATTTTTGCTCCGGGATGTACGTATGCTAAAGGTTGGTTCATAGTTTATGTTTTAATTTACTCTGGCGATTTGTGCCATTAGTTCTGCTTCGGCTACTAATTTTCCATTAGCATAAGCGCTGGCTTGCATGTGACAAATCCCTCTGCGAATAGGGGAAATCAAATCACATTTAAATACCAAAGTATCGCCTGGCAATACTTTATGTTTGAACTTCACATTATCAATTTTCATGAAGTAGGTCAAATAGTTTTCAGGATCTGGAACTGAACTTAGAATTAATATTCCGCCCGTTTGCGCCATTGCTTCCACAATGATAACTCCAGGCATTACAGGTGCTCCAGGAAAATGTCCTACGAAGAAAGTTTCGTTCATGGTTACATTTTTCAAACCTACCACATGATTGTCAGACATTTCGATAATTCTGTCGATAAACAAAAATGGCGGTCTGTGTGGAAGAATACTCATTATTTTATGAATATCCATTAAAGGCTCAAGGTTTAAATTATATACCGGAACGTGATTTTTTTGTTCTATTTTGATAATCTTAGACAGTTTTTTGGCGAATTGTGTGTTTACATAGTGTCCAGGTTTATTGGCAATTACTTTTCCTTTAATACGCATGCCAACCAAAGCTAAATCACCAA
>JAYTGH010000112.1:0-2480 GCA_043733645.1 Flavobacterium sp.
GGATGAATGAAAACGAACAATTGTTTAAAATTTAATGTATGAGTGTTATAAAAGAAATATACGATGTTGCCAAAGACAGTGCAGCATTAGCCACTAAAGTAGCTACCTTAAAACGGGCGCTAAAAACAGAATTAAAACTGAACAAAAAATTGCTGACGGATATTCAGCATGCAACTAAAATAAATAATGAACGTAGAATTGTCATTATTGAAATGTTGGATGTTGAAGAAATAGCTGCTGCGGTTCGCTATGAAATACCATACACAGCAATATCAAGAAAAAAAGTAACAGCAGAATTAATAGAAAAATATAAAATCAAACGAATACTAGATTATGACCTTGAAAAATTAATAGAAGCGTTGTATTTGATGATTTCTTACCTAAAAAAAGATTCCAAAAACACGCAAATCGATTTGAACTTGAGGTTAATAAATATTAATAAGTATAACAATATTTTGCTCAAGCTGCTTAGTTAAGAGGGAAGAAGGAAGAGGGAAGAGGGAAGAGGGAAGAGACACAAAGTGGAATTACTATTAACTTAAAATATAGCATTATGAAAAAAAGTGCAATCCTAATGGGGCTATTGGCAGTTGTATTATTTACGTCATTTACTGTAAAGGAAACCAGTATAACGACAACATGTGATGTTGCTAATTTTTACAGAGCTGTTGAGCCCAAAGACAGCGATACCAGAGTGTTAACTTCATCTGGTGATTTGGAAGAGGTGGAAGTTATTTTAGTTCCCACAAAATTAGATATAGACACTTATAAAGTAAAGTTAACACGTAAAGGTACTAATCTTTATAAAGTAGAACAAACCGATATGTATATTGAAACTAAATATTGTTCTGCCTACGCCAATTATGAAGAAGCAATATTGAAAGTTACCAGCAGTTATGGGTACACTAAAGGGACTTTAATTTTTGATTAAAATAACGAATAATCAGACCTGACAGGTTTTGTAGCAATCCCAATAGTGTAGATTTTTAATCTCTACATATACAACACTAAATACACTATCATGAAATTTGGTTTCCGAATACCTTCTATCACTAAAAGAATTGCCGCGCGCACTTCGCCGGCGCGGTTTGTTAGGCAAAACTTGGGGCTAAAGGCACCGCGAGGCATGGGTTGGGTTACTAATCCCAAACGGTTTATGTACAACAAGGTGTATAACAAAACCTCTGGGGGTTGTTTGGTCAGTTTTATTTTTTTTCTTGCAATCCCGGTGACCACTTTGGTGTGGTTGCTGGTGCACTAAAATCACTATCTCTTATGAAATCCCTTTTATGGCTTTTACTATTGCTTTTTAGCCTGCAGGCAATGGCTCAATATCCGTTTGAAAAACATCCGGCAATCAAAACAAAAAAATATCCTACAGGCTATCGCATTGAGCGTAAAGTCGACAACTACAACTACGAAATAGACCATCACCTAACCATTCCTATGTTCTTTGCAGGAAAGGAAACTGCCAGGGTAACCATCACCGCACCCGATACCTCGGGTACCGCTACCATTGCAATATATAAAGGACAGAAAAAAGGAAAAAAACGACTGGCGGTTTATAGTTTCGGAAGCTTTGCTACTATTGAAACTCTATTTGTAGCCGATTACAATAACGACGGTCTGCCGGATATTAAATTCATTATCCCGCATTTTGGTTGCGGTGGGTATAATTATTACTGCGATGTGGTGTATTTTTTGCAAAATGCAGCGGGTAGTCTAAACAAAGTATCGTTTAGTGATTTGCTGCTCTACGACTACCAAAACCGCCTCGAGCGGGACCTCGATGGGGACGGGGTTTATGAAATAGTAGTATGTAGTTTCCAAAATTATAAGAAGCACAACTACTTGTTATATAACCTATACCATCTGCAGGGTAATAAACTCGTAAATGTCAATAGAAATTTTGATTACCCCATCATGATACAGTTGCTTTACGGAGATAATTACAGCATCACCAAACACCTAACTCGGATGCAGATGAAGCAATTTGAGCGCAAACTGCCCGATGATTATGAAGCGGGGAAGTTGTAGCTTCTCGATACATCTCGACAAATCTAAAGGAGTGTTTTTGGTTCCACGGTTTTAAAAAGAAAGAATTGTCCCAACCAAAAATATATTGAGAACCGTGTTCATAAAATAATCTAATAGTCTAACCTTTTACCATATTTAGTCTCAGAACCAACTCACCAATGAAACTCCGTCTTTGCCTCTTAGGCTTGCTTTTTAGGTTGTACGGTGTTGCCTTTCAGAAAGCTAAAGCAAAAAATCATATAACTTTTATTCAGAATTCTATAACAACCAACTGGTTATAAAGCAGCAAATTTGTCTATATCAAAACAATGTATTTGTCAAGAGAAGAAGTCATATATCACCAAAAAGTAATTTTTGGTACTAACAAATAACATTGCTGAAAACTACTAATGCAAAAATCGTCTCAATACCTTGGGACGATTTTTTATTTGTACATTTCCCTC
>JAYTGH010000113.1:0-2478 GCA_043733645.1 Flavobacterium sp.
TTTTGGTTATATTTGATGAACAACAAAAATGAAGGTTTATGATTTGAGGAGTTTTAATAATTGGTGGGAGCCCACCGCAGGTGTTGCTTGAACATTGGTTTTGCAATATTGGGGCGGACGAACAAAGTATTGTACATTTGTTTTTCAAAAAAGGCATTTATTGTTGGTTGGTCTGACGTTCAATGAATGCCCCAACATCGCAAAGCCCTAAAACGTTATCGGTCAGGCTATGACGACAGTGCAACAAACTAACAATCGGACAAGACAATGAAATTTTTAGCAAACATAAACAAGACAGAAAATCATTTAACGACTATTACGGAGAACCTTAAAGTTCACGACCAAGCATTTTTTGCTGTTGCATTTCTAAAAACTTCTGGACTGAATACTCTTTCCAAACCAATTAAGGACTTTTTAAAATCAGGTGGACAATTAATTATTGTAGCTGGACAAAATTTTGCACTTACTGAGCCAAAAGCATTACACGAACTTCGTAACCTTTTTAAACCATTTCCGACATCAAAATTATTTCTTGCAAAAGCAAATGCAGCAACAAACGTGTTTCATCCAAAATTGTATCTTTTCAAATCACAAAAGGACTGCTGTGTAATTTCAGGTTCTGCCAACATCACAAAGGGCGGACTTGTTGACAATAAGGAAACCTCAATAATTGCAGACTGCATTGAGACTGAAAAAATTTGGGTTGACGCTAAAAGCTACTTTGATACTTTATTAAACCTTGAAAATTCAGACGAAGCAACTCTACTTGTTATTAAGCAGTATGAGACATTTTTTGAACAGCAAAAACAATTCAACAAGAAAGCCAAACCAATACCAACAAAGACAAAATCTCAATTAGCATTTGACTATAATAATCTTGTAAAGCATTTTAAGAAATTCAACAACTCTGAACGACAAGAGAATTTCAAAGAGAAATTAGTTAACTACAAAAAAGCCAAAACCATTTTAGACCAAATCGCAGATAATACTCGTTTGACACAAGCCCAATTTGAACCGCTTTTAGACAGTTTAGTAGGAAGTAAGGACGAATATAATCTATGGCATTCAGGAAGTTTGTTTAGACTTAGACGTTCTGTATATCCTTATTTCAAAGAGTTTCGTGACTTAGTTCGTTATATCCGTGACAACAAAAATCAGACAGCAGAAATAGTTTTTGAAAACGCCAAAGAGAAGGTGAAAATGATTGAAGGTGCTGCTGTTAATTACATAACAGAAATAATGATGACTTATAACAACAAGGACTTTGCTAATATGAATAAAAATCCTTTGACTGTTTTAAGGACAGAAGGTGGAGTAAATATTAAAGCCTCATCATCTTCATTTTCTGGAGCAGACTATGACGAATACTGTGAACTTATAAAAGAAATTTGTTCTAAACTTGGACTACAAAATATGTTAGAAGCTGACAGTTTCTTTAATGAAATATACTGGGAAATTAAATGACAACTAACCTAAAAATGACGACCGAAGAAGAAGCCCGAACCGATAATATTTAGTCGTATAGCCGAAAGCCCCCGAATTAAAAAAAGGTTCAAAATAAAATGCAAAAGCCCCGGTCATTAGAGACTGGGGCTATACGCTGTTCAGCGACACCGGGCTTTAGGTGGTTTTGTAGGCTTTGCAGGCTGCCCCTGCAATGTATTGAATACTGTTTTGTACCGAAAGCCTCAGTAAATTATAGCATTTGCAGGGTTCTTCAATACAGCCTCCCCTACCCAGTTTTATGCAATGGGGAAGTTGATTTTTTTGCAGAAGTTTTTTAATTGTCATTGGCTTATTAAAGTTTAGGTAGCCGGCTATTTTAATGGCGATGCTTTATTTTTTGTTCTGCCCCGGTTCAAGTCTTTTATGTTTACAAGTCTCCCATTATGGTTTAAGTAAATTGCTACTATTTCCATCCGATTGCTATCGGATTTACTTGCCTTGCATTTTGGGCAGATGCTGTAATCTACTCTGGTGCGCTGCAGCATTTGCAAACTAAACGGTATGATGACTTTAGGCATTGGTATGGGCAGATTCAATTGCAGGTGTATCGCTGCTATGCGTTGGTTTTTTCCATTGTGTGACAGGTAACCTCCAAGCCGTAATTTTACAAACCGCATTGGTACGATATGCTGTTATTTTTTGCTTAGTCAATTTTTTGCGGCACAATTTGTTACAAGACAAAGAAAAATGCTTTAGGATAACTTATAGCAAAGACTCTAATAAATGTAATAGTTAAAGTAAAAGATGTGAGGTAAAGAGTAAGCTCAAGCATAATACTTAAAGTTTGCAAAACCTTGCATTTATCATTTAAAATCCAATGTATTTAAATCGTCCGTTATCAGAATGTAAATAATGAAAAACCAGTAATAAGAGAAACAGGTACCATAAAAAAATTAAAATATTTACATACTTCTTATCAAACCATTTCAGTAAAAAATTATACATATTCCATTATTTTAAGAATAATAAAGT
>JAYTGH010000114.1:0-2477 GCA_043733645.1 Flavobacterium sp.
GATATGACAGAGCAACAAATCGGAGATCACTATCCAAGTGGCGTTTACAACGTTGTTGTAACACAAGGAGCGGATGTTAAAACACTTCGCGTGATTAAAAGATAAGTAATCTATTAATAAAAATAAAAAGACCTTCGAGAAATCGAGGGTCTTTTTTGTTATTGGGTAGTTATGTTAATGAGGTTTTTTTTACAGTAATTTTAATTTATCATAAGAAAAATGTTAAATTTGATTGAATCAAAACTTTAAGGATGCTACGAATTTCTTTGTTATTATTTTTTTTATTTTCTTTTTCCTCCTACGCTCAAAAGACTATTGTTAAGAAATCCTATGTAAAATATAAAGATTATAAAGCTGCGAAAGGGAATACACAGTTTACGATGGATTCCATAGGTTTTAAAATAGTCAACAATGATTCTTTGGTAGAAATTGCACCTGTTGAAATAAAAGGAGTCGACGTGCCATACGAATATAAAGACAGTTTGTTTTTAAAAGAATATAAAAAGTTGGTTTATAATAAAGACAATCAAAAAATAAAATTGAATAAAAAGGCAACGATGAAGTATTGGAAGTCAGAAATAAAAGTTTATTTTGACTCAACGGTGACTAATAGAAATAGAAGGGAACTGACCAAATTTTTTAAGTTTCTTGACAAAGAAATAGACTCGCTAAAAATATCATTGGTAAATGATAAAACCAAGTCAAATTACTTCATCTATTTTATAAACAAGCCTGATGATATTAATTGGGAAGAAAGAATATATTCAAAAACGGATGGTTATTATGAGAGTTGGGACGGAAAACAGCGCATATATAACTGTACATTGAAATTGGACACTCAAAAAATCTATAATCAAAAACAGCAAATAACAGCCTTAAAAAAACAGTTTCTGTATTCATTGGGTAATTTCTATGGTATACAAAATAGGGATTGCAAAAGTTATTTTTCAACCTGTTTTAGCATTGACAAAGAGCTTACAGCCGAAGATTTAGAGTTGTTAAAATATCATTATTCCTATGGAATCTGCAAAGGGACAGATTTGGAAACTTTTGAAAACAATCATAAAAAAGCCCAAGAATTATTAAAATTGTATCCTAATAGTCCTCCAATGAGCTTTATTCACAGAGAATAAAAAACCGCAATCTCTTTCGAAATTACGGTTCCTCGGTATAAAGGTTAGTTTATATTTAGTTATTCAACATTACCGGCATCACAAGCATGGTAACGGTTTCGCCTTCGTCTAAGCCATCAATTGGCGTTAAGATTCCGGCACGGTTTGGCATCGACATTTCCAACATAATTTCATCAGAAGTCAAATTAGTCAACATTTCAGATAAGAATCTTGAGTTAAACCCAATCTGCATATCATCACCTTGATAATCGCAAGTCAATCTTTCTTCTGCTTTGTTTGAGTAATCAATATCTTCGGCAGAAATATTCAATTCAGCACCAGCAATTTTCAAACGAATCTGGTGTGTAGTTTTATTAGAGAAAATCGCAACACGACGCACAGAATTCAGTAATAAAACTCTGTTAATCATTAATTTATTTGGATTTTCTTTTGGAATAACCGCTTCATAGTTTGGATATTTTCCATCAATTAAACGACAAGTCAAAATATAACTTTCAAAAGAGAAAGTAGCATTCGAATCGTTGTATTCAATAGTCACATCAGCATCTGAAGTTCCTAAAATACTTTTCAAAATATTCAAAGGTTTCTTCGGCATAATGAAATCGGCTACCTGCGAAGCTTTCACATCGGCACGAGCATATTTTACTAATTTATGAGCGTCGGTAGCCACAAAAATCAAACCTTCCGGAGAAAATTGAAAAAACACACCACTCATTACCGGACGTAAGTCATCGTTTCCGGCAGCAAAAATAGTTTTGCTAATCGCTGTGGCTAAAACTTCTGAAGGAACCACTGTAGATGATGGATTATCTAAGCTTACCGATTTTGGAAATTCTTCTCCCGGAGCATAAGCAATTGCATATTTCCCTGAATTTGAACTGATTTCGATAGTGCTGTTTTCTTCTACAGTAAAAGTTAATGGCTGCTCTGGAAACGTTTTTAGAATATCTAATAACAATTTGGCAGGAACAGCAACACTGCCTTTGCTGGTTGAATCAATTTCTAGAGTAGCCGACATGGTTGTCTCTAAATCAGAAGCTGAAACGCTTAAGTTTTTATGGTCTAATTCGAAAAGGAAATTATCTAAAATAGGCAAAGTGTTACTGCTGTTGATAACGCTACCTAAAACTTGAAGTTGTTTTAATAAGTATGAACTCGATACTATAAATTTCATCTGAATTTTTTATTTGTTTTTTATTGGAAGATGGAATGCCTATTTTAAATCGTTTTCAAAATAAATCTAGCCTTAGGCATTTCATCTGAATTTAATTTTTACAAATATATCTTAAACTAATAGATTTCAAAAAGTTTTTTATTAACATTACTTGCTATATTTTCGCTTAC
>JAYTGH010000115.1:0-6965 GCA_043733645.1 Flavobacterium sp.
CTCTTTTTAAGGGCAGCCTAAAGTGAACGTAATGAGTTCAGATATTTACTATATTTGGTGAGGAGAGTTAGTTAATAGACAGACTGCCGTTATGCGTCATGCTTGGCGACACAGCAGCTTGAAACATTCTGCAAGAAATTAAAATTAAGAAATGAACAAACAGGGAAATTATTACCAGTGGCGAATTTTAGAAAACTCAACTATTCAGAGTAAGCGTCTTGAATTATCCGATATGGTAATCCATGCCTATCAAGGCATGACCAAGCCAGAACAACTAAGCGATACAGAATTTAAAGTAAAAGTAACGATTAAATACTATTGGAAATTTACAAACGGTTGGATAATGATTGACTCAATAACTCATGCTACTGTTGATAGCGATGTTCGCAGACCTTTATTCAAAGAAGGAGTTGATGAAAACAGCGTTGAGGCACTTTGCTTTTTAATGAAACAAATTCATGATCAAATTGATTTGTATGCGGAGAAATATTGCCCTGACTTAAAAGGCCATGTAAGAAAGCTCTCAAATACCGAATTAATGGAATGTTCACAAAAATTACTCCGTTCAAAATTTGAACTTGAAAATTAAACATACATAATACAAATTGATTGACATGAATTACAATAAAGAAAGGATTGACCTAAATGATGACAAAATGTTTAGTATGCCTACTATTAAAGGAACAATGGTTACTCTAAGACATATACTGCAAGAATTATCTCAAGGCAAAACCAAAGAGGATATTTTAAATTCCAATCATGAAATTACGATTGATGACATTCATGCTTGTTTAGAATTTGCATCAGAGGCAGTTAATCAGGTAAAAGAAACAAAAAAAGTTTCCAACTTGACTCCTGAAGAACAAACAGAGAAAGAAAGACTAAAAGAATCTCTTTTTGGTAAGTATGGGAAATTTAAAAAAGAATAGTGAACTGAGTTACAAGAGTAACACGAACGCATAACATGCGTATTGTCGCAACACTTTTTTCTCTCTTATTTTTTTACATTTGTAAAAAGTGCTGCGTCAATACGCCACACGTTATACACAAGGCGTGCTGACGAATTAGAAATAGACTATATTTGCAATAACAGAACTGAATTGACTAAATATCGACACACTCGGCCACGCCAAAGAAAATTTTGTTTATTTGCCAACGCACTTTAAAAAAAAAAATGCAAGCACACATTTTAGCACATTTGGTTGCCCTATCACACGGACGACCGCTTAGCAACCAAAAGAGCTAAAATTTTGCTCACGCACAAATACGAGTACTATGAAAATTATTTTGTATACAGTTATAATACTTCTCAATATATCAAAGTGCTCGTCACCAAAGGACTTTAAAGAAATAAAGTTTGGAGAAGGTGGCGGCTTTACTGGTGCAGTGACAGAGTATCAAATAAAGGTTAACGGAGACATTTTTATTAATAAATCGTTAGAAAAAGAGAATAGGAAAATTAAAACGATCAGCAATTCTGAATTAAAAAACATTGAAAACAGATATAATAAACTTTCAAAGGAGTCACTTAGTTTTAGTCATCCGGGAAATCTTTATTATTTCATAGAAGTAGATCAAACTAAGATTGTTTGGGGAGATCCTACTTTTCCAGAGCCCTTAGATATAAAAGAGTTATACAACGAATTACAAAAAATAATTAAAACGCAATGAAAAAAAACTACTTCTCCTTCCCTGCATTTTTAGCAATTGTCATTCTGCTTTCTACTCAATTGACAAATGCACAAACCAAGTCGGTTATTCAACCGAATTTTGTTAACCCTTTTGGAAAAAAGCAAAACAAAGGCAAAGTTCAGGCAATTAAACCAACTGGACAGCCACAACCAAAATCTGTTCAGCAAAATGAGAATTTCTCAATTCAAAAAGTAGACGATTATTCAATTATTCAATTTTCCGAGAAAAGCCAAACATCTGCAAAAGATTTTTTTGAAAGTTTTGCAAAAAGCTTAACAATTACCGATGCCGACAAATTCAATCTTTTAAAATCTGAAAATGATGAAATTGGATTTACTCATTATCGCTACCAACAAACATATAAAAGTATTTCAGTAAATGGAAGCGAATATCTTTTACACGAAAAGAACGGAAAATTAATTTCAGCAAACGGTAATTTTTATTCAGGTCTTTCAATAAATGTTTCGCCAAGCGTTACGAAAGAAACAGCGATTCAAAATGCAATTAAATTTGTTGGTGCTGAAAAATATCAATGGGAGAATCAAGATGAAGAGAATTTTCTTAAGAAAGAAAAAAATAATGCAAATGCAACTTATTACCCGCAAGCAGAACTTGTAATCGCTCCAATAAATGGAATTTATATAAAAGAGAACTTCAGATTGTGCTATAAAATAAATATTGCCTCTGAAAAGCCTTATGACATTGTTGATGTTTTTATTGACGCAAATACAGGTGAGGCCATAAATAAGATTGGAAAAATTGCACACGCTGATGTAGTAGGAACAGCAAACACTTTGTATAGTGGAACAAAGCCAATTACAATGGACAGCTACTCTGGCTCTTATCGTTTGAGAGAAACGGGAAGACCAATACAAACTTTCAATATGAAAAACGGAACCAATTATGCAAGTGCAGTTGATTTTACAAATGCAACAACAACTTGGAACACACAAGAGGTTGTTTTGAATTCAATTACAATTTCAACAGTAAATAATACTTGGGAAGATTTTTTTGGGGAACAAATTTCAAGCGGTGGAGCGCCTGACTTATACATTGAAATAATAGATGCAAGCAGTAATATAATTTGGACTAAAGCAAATCACTACTTTGAAAACACCTTTCCTCCGATTACAATTAATACTGGCGGTTTACTTCTTTCAAATGGTCCTTATACTCTTAATGTTTATGATTATGATGTGAGTTCAAGTGACGATTTACTTGGAAGTTTTTCCTTTACTGCAACAGGAGGAACTGCGACTTATTCAGCAAGTGGAACATCAGGAAGTATTTCAAAAAGTGCAAGAAATAACTCTGCTCTTGATGCTCATTGGGGATTGGAAAAAACTTATGACTTTTATCTAAGTCAATTAAGCAGAAACAGTTTTGATAATGCTGGTGGTTTAATTAAAAGTTATATCCATTATGGAATAGGTTTTAACAATGGATATTGGAATAGTAGTGTTATTACATTAGGTGATGGAGATGGTAGTTTTATGAGTCCAACGTCTTCCTTAGATTTTGTTGGCCACGAATTTACTCACGCTGTTGTTCAATATACAGCAGGTCTTGTATATCAAGGAGAATCAGGAGCATTGAATGAATCATTTGCAGATATTTTCGGAACAGCAATTGAATTTTATGCGGGAACTTCCCCGAATTGGACGATGTTTGAGAGCAATACATTATTCGCTCCATTCTATTCAAGGTCACTATCAAATCCAAATAGTGGGCCTCCATCTCAAAATTGGCAACAACCTGATACGTACACAGGAACATACTGGGTAGACCCAACTGGTACACTAGATAATGGTGGGGTTCATACGAATAGCGGAGTTCAAAATTTTTGGTTTTACCTATTATCTCAAGGTGGTAGCGGAACAAATGATATTGGGAATGCTTTTTCTGTTACAGGAATAGGAATTAATCAGGCAACCCAAATTGCTTATAGGAATCTTCGTTTACAGTTAACATCTACTTCTAATTATATGAGTGCCTATTATGGTTCTTTGCAAGCAGCGGAAGATTTGTATGGTGCAAATTCAACACAACAAAATGCCGTTCGAGCAGCGTGGTATGCAGTTGGAATTGGCAACAATCCAAGTGGGCAATGTGCTGGGACTACAACATTTACAGCACCTTCAGGAACATTCGCAGACGGGAGTGGAACGGCTACGTATCAAATTAATCTTGATTGCATGTGGTTAATTCAACCCACAGGAGCAAATACAATTTCTTTAAATTTTCCAACATTTGATACAGAGAATGGATATGATTCTGTAATGGTATATGATGGGCCAACAACGTCAGATCCATTATTAATGACTTGGTGGGGCAACACATTACCGCCAACAATTAATTCTACATCAGGCGCATTGTTAGTCAGATTTAAGTCTGACAATACTATAAATAATCCGGGGTGGATCGCAAACTATACATCAAGCGGAACAGCATATTGTAATGGTGGAACACTTTTAACAAGTGCTACAGGTTCTTTTAATGATGGCAGTGGCGGAAGCAACTATGGAAACAATCAGCTTTGCTACTGGCTTATTGCTCCGCCTTGTGCAAATAATGTTACACTTTCATTTTCATCATTCAACACAGAAGCAGGGTATGACGGAGTAATTGTATATAATGGAAATAATACAAGTGCACCGATACTTTTAAACACATCAGGCACTACAATACCTTCTAGCGTAACATCTTCAGGCGGTGAAATGCTTGTTGTTTTTATTTCTGATTATAGTACTCGTATGCAAGGATTTGCATCTTCATACACTTCCACAGGAACTCCATATTGTTCAGGAACAACAACTATAAATACTACTGATGCGGCTACAATTACTGATGGAAGTGGAGGCAGCAATTATTGTAATAATATGGATTGCCGTTATTTAATACAACCTCCACAGGCAACTACTGTTACGTTTAGCTTTACTGCTTTTGATGTTGAGTCAATGTCCACTGACGGATTTTCAATTTATGATGCTGTTGAAATTTATGATGGTACAAGTACTGCTGCTCCACTACTTGGAAGATTTTCAGGAAATAGTTTACCGCCTTCAGTAACGTCAACAGGAGGTTCAATGTATATACGCTTCTTTTCGGACATTTCTGAAACGAGAGCAGGTTGGACAGGTTATTTTACTTCGACAACTGCAAACTATTGTAGCGGAACAACAACACTAACAGCACCTTCCGGAACATTTGCAGATGGTAGTGGTGCAATCCTTTATGGGAACGGTGCAGATTGCAAATGGCTTATTCAGCCATCCAGTGCATCATCTATAACATTGACATTTTCTTCTTTTGATACGGAACTAAATTATGATGGTGTTATTGTTTATGACGGAAACAATACAAGTGCTCCGCAATTAGGTACATTTTCCGGTGGCACAATTCCGTCAGCAGTTACTTCGACTGGTGGCTCAATGCTCGTATGGTTTATTTCCGATGGATCTGTTCGTCAAAATGGATGGAATGCTAGTTACAATTCTTTGATTACGGGAATAAACGAAAACTCAACAGACAATAATATTGTTGTTTATCCAAATCCCAATGATGGAACATTCACAATTAAAATTAATGGGGATATTGAAATTGAAACTATCTCAATTTACAATTCGACTGGCCAGAATGTTTGGAATAATCAATTACCAATAAGCAATACTGCAATTCCAGTTACTATTGAAAATTTTTCATCTGGATTGTATTTGATTCAAATGAAAACAATTAACGGATTGTTAAACAAACAAATAATAATTAATAAATAAAAATTAGTCCCTAATTTCAAAATAAATATGCTTGTCAGGTATCAGTTCTGGCAAGCATATTTATTTTTCAACAAAAAACACAATGATGTAAAACTTTAAATGTTATGACTGATAAACACTTAATTCAAATTGGTATGATAACTGTCAATTTCCAAAGCCTTGAAGAAATAATTCGTTGGGCAATAGTTATATCTTCAAAGAACAAGAAGAAATTGCAATCACAAAATATTTTTGAATCTAAGATAAATTTTTCTCACTTATTAAATCAATTGGAGCAACAATTTTCTGAATCAAATGAGATGATATCTTTAATTATAGAAATAAGGGGTGTTGTAGATAAACGTAATCAAATTATTCATTCTTCTTATTGGTCGAATACAAAAAACAAAAATGAAATAAGTAGAAATAGGGAAAAGAAAACTAGTATAGTGAAGATTCGAGATTTGAAAAAAATTGCTGCTGAAATTTTAGCATTAAAAAATAAATTGAATGATTTTATAGAAAAAACATTAAAATCAAAAAACCGTGCATAATAAATTTATTCATTTTTTTTCGCTTGACAAGGACTTGCCTTTACGACCTGTACGTTACGACCGTTGTATTTTGACCTTAATGTAACGACCGTTGTTTTACAACCGTGTATTACTACTGTTGTATTTCGACCATAATGTAACAACCCTTGCGTTACGACCAATGTGTTAACGACCGCTATGTTACAACCATTGTATTACGACCGTTGTATTTCGACCGTAATGTAAAGGCAAACCAAGTACGAGTTTAAATACAGTTCACCGACACATTATTGTAACGAAATAATTTCTTGGTATTACGACCGTAGTGTAAAGACCAATGTGGAACGACCGCTGTGCAGAGAAAATAAATTACAACAGTTAAACGGTTGTATTCAGACCTGTGTGTTACGACTGTTGCGCGAAAAAAGCGATTCAGTTCACCGACACATTAGAATAACGAGAACATTTTTACCTTTTACGACCTTTGTGTAACGACAATTGTAAATTAGATTGAGTTCAGAATTAAAATTTCAGTTCTCATTTCACAGCTCTGGTCAAGCACATTTAAAAACCGCAAAAGCCATCACACGTCCAAAGTTTTTAAAAGAGCTTGCCCTTTTCTAGCGCAGAAAAAAAAGAAAAGCCTCCCTAAAAAACAAAATTTTCTTGCGACCGCTTTTCCCGACACTCTGGTCAGCAGGAATAACGCCCTAGTGTATAACACAGGGTTTAAGCAAAAGCGGAGTTCATCGGTTAATAAAGTTTAATTTTATTTATTATCTTTATTGCTCGGGCGACAGTTTTGTGGGTATTTATTCCGCTTCTGCTTAAACCCTGAAACCGTCAAACTGTCTAAAAACTCACAGCAAATTGTTTACTACTTTTCATTTTAATTGAATAACAAAAGTGTATACGAGTTATATTTACTTCATGCAATTTATAGAAGGAAAAAACAGAACTCAGAGCATTCTTTTTCCAGAATCGTTGG
>JAYTGH010000116.1:0-6955 GCA_043733645.1 Flavobacterium sp.
ATCTGCTGTTGATAATACTGTGTAACGACTTGACCCCTTATGTTTGTTCCTTGGCTCCAAATATTGAAGCTTATCAACATCACTATATTATAAAATAAATGCCGTATTTTCATAATACCTAAATTTAAGATTATTTCCCTTTGTTATTAATGTATGGACTTGAATTAGGACCTGCTGTAGGAAGTTTATATGGAGTTGCACTAGGTTTTGCATTTGGATGTGCTTTCAATGTAAATTTGGGAAATGATGTAAAAACTTTACTTGAGGTTGGAGAAACAACAGTTGTTTGTAAATATTTTTGCTCCATTTCTTTTAATTCGATTTTTCCTAAGTAAATAGTTCTCTTTTGATAGTCAAACTTAACAGAATCAGCACTCACAGTTTTAACAACAGTTTCGAATCCTGGATAGGAAAAACTTATTTTTGAATAGCCATCTTTGTAATACATCGGAAAACTTACTTCAGAAAAATCTTTTTGGTTGTAATCAGGTGTTGCTTTTACTTCCAGCTTCCTTTTTAAATTTTCATCTGTTTCAGTAGTACATTTAACATACTGATTATCTTTTTTAGATAACAAAACCACTTCTGACTTAACGAACCATGCAGAATTATCAAAATTTGAAGCATCTATATTTCGTTGAATGTTTTGAATAACGAAATATCCAACTGCAATAACTGCAAGATAAGCTGCAAAAGCACCTGTTGCATTGATTGTTAAAACTCCCCAAACACCTTTTGTGCCAACCTGAGTATCAGGAAAATTTTTATAAATTATAACAGCAGGAATTAAAGGTACTAGAACATATAAAAGATATAGTACAAAACCAAAAATAATCGGGGTACATGAATTATCCATAAAATAATTAGGTATCTGTTTAATATTTCAAAAAAGAAAGAATGATTCATACTCTCTCTCCGAAATTTAATATATAATTACATTCTCCTGATAAAATGGGTTTCAATAATCGTTAAACGACACGTTTCCTAGATTAAATGCATTTTCTTCCATCTTCCTTCTATATTCCTTCCTACTTTCTTCGGTATTTCTTCGGTAAAAGTACCGTTTTACCCCGGCGGTACCGAAGCGCTACCGAACAAGTACCGAACAAATCAACAAAAAAAACACCCCAACCGGACATCTATGGACATTTGCGGACATTTATGGACATTGGGTAAAAAAATGCCCTTCGACAAGCTCAGGGTGACATAGTAATACTTATTTCATTTGGTATATAAAAGATCTAAAATCGATGCAGATTTCCTCCCTTATACCTTTACAATTAGGTACACATTGTCCTCCTGAGCCTGTCGAAGGGCTCTTTTAAATTTAGGTTAGAGAGCGGTCGTCACTGCCAGTGTCCCGATTGAAAATCGGGATGACCCGAGGCAAAGCCGAACGGAGCGTAGCACACGAGGCCTAGCCGACTGCCGAAGGAAATCGAGAAGCTTATCACGGATTGCAAATCCGCGATATCGGCGTATATCTAGTTTAAAAACAAGTAGTCTATACTCTATTTTCTATATTCTATTCTCCCTGCCTACCGGTAGGCAGGTCGCTTCTTTCTTCTTTCCTCTTGCAGTGCAACGGTCTTGCTTCCCTGCCGGCAGGCAGGTCGCTTCTACAAATAACTCAACCACGCCTTATCCTTATGGGCTTGCTTATAGCTATCAAACCATTTGCATAAAGGATATAACAAGAAGATGATGCTAATCCAGATGACATAAACCCATACCAGTGCAAGTCCGTAGCCTCTCATTCTCGGGAGTTCGGTTATCCAGCCTTCAAGGATTAGTTTATGCCAGCCATATCCTGCCAATTGTGCATAGAGCATAGCTCCCAAATGAATGAAATAGAGATGCAGGATATAATAAAAGAAAGGCACACGGCCATAAATAGTGAAGAAGTTCACCACTTTGCCTTTAAGGTTTTCGGAATTGGCAAGGAATAAAAAAGCAACCCCCAAAGTCATCAACAGATAGTCTAAAGATGGTGGATATTTAACCGGATTGAAAAATACTATCAAATCTTTAGACAAGGTAGTTTGCTGGGTAAAAAGAGTAGGGTCCCCATAAACATTAGTAAATCGCAAAAGCACAAAAAGCGCTAAGGCTACAAGACCTATGGCGTTGAATAGTTTTCTTCTTTTTTCGGGAGCAATATCACTATTATAAAATCCGCCAAAATAATAGCCCAATGACATCACGGCAATCCACGGAATAATAGGGTAGGCCACGATAAAAAGATAGTTTTTTGAAATTGGAAACACGCCGAACTCATGCAGCATAGACCAAAACGCATTTCCTTTAAAATGTACAGTATCTAATAAATTATGGGCTGCAATTACAAGTACACTAAACCATAAAATGGCTTTTCTGGGAAGATAAATCAATGCAGCTAAGACTATCATACTAATTCCCAAAGCCCAAATAGTCAATAAACCAGGGGTTCTAAATTGTATATCAAAATACCAGGCAAAGTTAACAATGGTCAGTTCTATAAAAACCAGCCACAGTCCACGCTTGAACAAGAAACCGGATAACTCCCTTTTTGATTTTCTTCTCCCCACCATAAAAGCTGACATTCCCGCGAGAAAACTAAAAGTAGGAGCACAGAAATGAGTAATAAACCGGGTAAAAAAGATGGGTAAAGTAGAATGGTGGACATCGGTTGGGTCATATTGCATAGCCGAATAATGAAAGTAATCTCGGGTGTGGTCTAAGGCCATGATTACCATGACCAGTCCTTTTAATAAATCAATAGATTCAATGCGGTACTTGGTTAGTGTTGTCGTCATTTGGTTTTTTTGGTTTAGTGGTTAAAGAAACAATGAATGCTTCATCAATGCTAGGTTAAATAACGACTTGGGGAGTTATGCTTTGTAAATATAATAAAAAAAATACGAGGTATGAAATACGAAGTACAAAGTAAGACCTAAACTATAGTCAACTTTATATAGATTGGATAATTATTTAGAAATTACTAATTCGCACCTCGCACCTCGTACTTCCCACTTCCAACTTCGTACCTCGTACTTCCCACTTCGTACCTCGTACCTTTTTAGAATCCTTCAAACACCCCTAACCCAAAAAGCGCAAAGTCATATTTCACTGGGTCGTTAGCATCTAGTTTACGTAAAGCAGCATCTAATTCAGCTAATGCTCTTCCATCATTTTGTTTGCGCGTAAGTAAACCAAGTTTTCTAGCTACATTTCCGGAATGAACGTCTAGTGGGCAGGAAAGTGAAGCGGGAGAAATGCTTTTCCAAATGCCAAAGTCAACCCCTTTTTGGTCTTGCCGAACCATCCATCGCAGGAACATATTAATGCGCTTGGCAGCCGAACCTTGCATAGGGTCAGAAACATGCTTCATTGCTCGTGTTTGATGCCCAATTTCAAAGAACAGCTTCTTGAATTCGGCTATGGCTGGCTGCATTGATAAGGGGTGTTGGTTTCTGGCGAAAGCCATCTCAAGACCATTATGATTCGTATAAATATGTTGAAGTGCTTTGACAAACGTTTTAAAATCTTCGCTGTTAAAAGTGCGGTGCACAAAACCATCGAGCTTTTCGAGTTGAGTATCATTGTGGGTCATAATGAAATCATAAGGCGAATTCCCCAACATATCCATCATTCGTTTGCTGTTGTTGATAATCATTTTTCGATTACCCCAGGCAATGGTTGCCGTTAAAAAACCAGCAATCTCTACATCTTCTTTTAAAGAAAACTGATGTGGAATCTGAACTGGGTCGCTGTCTATAAAGTCTAAAGTGTTGTATTGAATTACCTTTTCGTCAAGGAATTCCCTGAGCTCGGTTTTATTCATGTCCGCTTACTTTTTGAGCATAAAACCCATCATTCAAATCAGTGCTGCGCTGTTGCGGAATATAGAAAAACCCTTGTTCAAAATACTTTATTTGTTCCTTGCTAACACATGGTAAATCGCCATCGCCTGTTACCCAAAATAAAGAAGTATCAATTGGAGAATGATAGGACATGTTGCCAACACTGCCGCCTTTGTATTCGGGTTTCCATTTAGAGTTTGGCTCCGGAATAACAATATTTTTTAAATGAAACGTACTGTTTTGAGCTAGTAATGCATTGGTTGTTATGCTCCCAAAGGATAGCGGGACAAAGACTAAAACCCCAACCAACACCATGCTCAACGCATATAAACGTAGTATCCATTTGGGGTTGCTAATCCATAGCGAAAGCCCTAACAACAAAAAAAATAAAGTAAAATAAACATAAAATCGATATTGCGGTGAACTAAAGCAAAGCAAAACGGCTAATCCTAAAAAAGTAAAATAGATAGTCCAAAGTGCTTTTGGCAAACGCTTTTTGAAGATAACAATCGGAGTAACTACTAGAGTCAGTAGTGATATAATACCAATATAACCAGCCATTCCATTATATAAAAAGTAATGTTTCAGGATATCCAATAATGATGCGCCATCAAACGCAACATAAGGAATATAAAAAGAGTTCATCATGTTTTTACTAAAGAAGAAATCCATAATTAAGGAAGGAACCGTATAATCTAAGAAATCCATTCTGAAACAAAGCAACGGAAACAAAGGATAGCCTGTCAGCATAGTATTTTTCAAAACAAATAAAAGCAAAACCAAACCGCTAAGAAAGCTCACGGAAAGCAGTTGCTTCTTTAGAACAGCATAGTGTTTTAGCAGCAAAATCAAAGGCAACAGCAATAAAACAACCGCAGTAATCTTTATATAAATGGCATACAATGTCAGAATGGTAATGATAATGAAAGTATCTTTTGTAACTTCATTTTGGAGGTATATCGAAAATAAAATAAAAGCAAAAACATATACCGGAAAATCAGGCGATGGCGAACTGATAAATTGAAACAGGAAGGCGTAAGTCAATGGTAACAGGCCAAAGAGTAAATCCATTCGATTGCCTTTTGTGAAATAGATGTGTAGCTTTTGAAACGCAAAGAAATTCCCCAAAAGCAAACAAAAGCCATTCAAATCATTAAACTTATCATACAAAAAGGAAAAACTGTACACGCTTTGCGTAATATGCCAACCGCTGGTTTGCCCAAAAAACAGATGTAAATTAGCCAATCCTTTTACAAAACCATATTCGTTAAGCCATTTAATGGTTTGGATATAATAGCTCTCGTTATCGATAAGAAAAGGCAAAGTAGCACTTTGCGTGAGTAACAACAAACTGCTAACAGCAAACAGCATCTTGACGGGAAATGAGAACGATTTGATTTGGACTACGGTATCTTTTAAAATGGAAGCAAAGCTTGTTTTGTTTTTGTACCAAAAGAAAGTAGAAAGCAACCCTAAAACAGCATGAAATCCTACAGCAATAGCAGTAAAGAACGCCCAACTAGTAGCTAAAAGTGTTATTGAAAATAAACCAGTTATCGTAGTTATTACCACATCGAACTGTTTGATGCGTAAAACTTTAGAAAAAGCAATACCAATACTTAATGCAGTAAAGAAAATATAAAGCCAACTAAGTAGAATTAGTATCATATCGTCAAACGATTAGTCCGTCTTTCATGACTAACTTTCGGTCAGCCATATTGGCAAAAGTCTCGTTATGAGTAACAATAACAAAGGTTTGCCCAAATTCATCTCTCAATTTAAAAAACAACTGATGCAGATTTTCTGCCGATGCGGTATCTAAATTCCCAGAAGGTTCATCTGCAAAAATGACATCAGGTTTGTTTATTAGAGCGCGGGCTACAGCCACACGTTGTTGTTCGCCGCCCGAAAGTTCATTGGGTTTGTGATTAATCCTCTCTGATAAGCCAAGATAATCTAATAATTTTATAGCTTCCGCTTCTGTTGGTGCCTTGTCTTTTCCGGCAATAAAAGCTGGAATACAAACATTTTCTAAAGCAGTAAATTCGGGTAGTAATTGATGAAATTGAAAGATAAAACCAAGATGCGTATTTCTAAACTTAGATAATGCTTTGTCTTTCATTATCAATATGTTTTCTCCATTTATATCAAGCGATGTATCACTTGATTTCTTTGGATTATCTAGTGTTCCAAGAATTTGCAACAAGGTAGTTTTCCCAGCTCCTGATGCTCCAACTATAGAAACAATTTCTCCTTGCTTGATATGCAAATCAACGCCCTTTAAAACATGTAAACTATCATAGTATTTATGGATATTTTTGGCAATAATCATGGAATGAATTTTTACAAAGTAACGAAGATATTGTTTAATTAACTAACTGATGCTGGTTCTTTTCAAGTTTGGCATTACAATTGCATAAGCGGTTATCTTAAATGTTTAAAAATGTCTAAAGCCATTCCATTTGAAGCAAATTCAACTTCAAAAAAATATAAAACTACCAAACTTCTTTTGGGAATTATCTTCGATTTAATCGGAATGTGTCCAAGTATATTTCCTCCATTAGCTTTTATATGGGCTCCGGTATCGGGGATACTGCTTGCTTCGATGTATAAAGGAAAAATAGGTAAAATTGCAGGTATCTTTGATTTTCTTGAAGAGTTAGTTCCCGTTATTGATTTTATTCCAACCTTTACACTAACATGGTTTTATGTTTATAGTATAAAAGGTGAAGAAAAATGATTTTTTTTGATACTGGTTTAAAGTTAATAATAAGCTACAATACTGAAATAGTTCCTTTTATTGAAGAGTATAGTTTTTACTTATGCTTGAATAATTTATAAAGTTGTGTTAATTATATTATTTTGTTTAATAATTGCATAAATTTGTTAAACAAAAAATATTCTTATGAACACAACCATTGAAAAAGAATTATTTGAATTGATAGGTGATAATCATCAAATGACTTCTGCTGAAACACCATTAAGACAAGACGCTTTTAGAAAATCTGACAAAGATAAAATGATTGCTATCGAAAAACATTTTCATTCCATAATGGAAGAAATTGGTTTAGATATGACTGATGATAGCTTAAAAGGAACGCCACACCGGGTAG
>JAYTGH010000117.1:0-2470 GCA_043733645.1 Flavobacterium sp.
TAAGTAATTGCTGTTCAAACTATTACAAGCAAAAACCATACTAAACTATGGTGGCACAACATCTTTTTTACTTTATTTTCTAACCGCACAACAGGTTATTTTTACTCGTAAGTATAATAATATCTTTTGATTTACCACAAATAATACTTAACTCTCCTTCAACAAAATACTGTTGCTACCCGATAGTTTATAACTAAGGTTAAACAATCTATTAATTGTAAATTAATATCTCTACCTCAGAACGCACAATTTATTTATCGAAAATTATAAACCAATAATAACATCATTCACATATTGTGAATTACTTTTTGTTTCGCAACAGTTTCATATTTATTCACTAAAACAAAAAAGGAGAAACAAAACATGAAAAAAAACATTCAAAAAAAAACTGTCGCAATTGTATTTTCATTATTAACTATTCTTGCTTTTACATTTACATCGTGCCAGAAAGAAATTCAGAAGGAACAACAGGTGGTCCCACCAGCCCAAACTGATTTAGCGCTTCAAAGCAACTCATTGTCCAACGATTTATCGTCTCCTATTCTATTCGTAAATGGGGGAGGCCAAGGGACCTTCGGTACTGACCTGGATGGTGATGGTGATATTGATGGCTCGCATTTCGGAATAGGCATTTCCATAAATGGGGATGGTTCTGCGAAAGGACACTTTCAGTGCCTCATGGCCGGCAATGCAAACATTTTAGGGCTTTCACTAATGGCTGTGGAAGGTGAGGTGCACAATGGTTCCGTCAACGCAAATGGAAGCGCCACCTTTAGTGGAATAGCTACGGTGAACCTGGGCAATGGCCAGATCTTTCGGGGCGTGCCATTTTCTGTAACAGTATGGGCGGGAGGACCCGGAGTTGGTTCACTAACGCTAACTGTTATTGGCGTTTTTGATGGCGTACCCGGCGATACTAAGGTAGGCAATGGCAACTACGATTTGCCAACTGAGATGGTAGCCAGCGGGCAGATCAAGATGTAACTCCGTCCATATATCCCAAAACTTTCATTTTAAATATCAAACAAATTTACATTCACAATTAAATAAAAAGGAGGAACAAAACATGCAAACAAACACTTTAAAAAAAATGGTTGTAATTCTATTTTTGGCTATTACTGTTATTGCATTTACATCCTGTCAAAAAGAAAAACAGGTTCAACCACCCAAAACTGATCAGGCACTACCCAGCAATTTATTGTCAGCCGATTTTTCGTCTGCGATTGCTCAGGCTAGAAAAAGTACCCTAACAGCAAAAATTGCCCAAACAGATTACGTGTATTTGCTGGGAGTAGAACCCTTAGAAGGTCCTGATAAATCAGTAGCATCGAATGGAGACACAATTTCTATAGCAGGTAGCGGAACACTTAGCATTCATGAAAAATCCGTAACGGGTAGTGGATGGTTTCAACATACCAATGCTGCCGGGACTTTACTTGCAAGTGGAACATGGAATGCTCTTGAACTCATTAGCTTCAAATCTTTCGGCACTCCAGGCCCTCCATTTCCCCCAAGCTTTGAAGCAGGTAAGGCAGAAATCAGTATCCATCTTACACCCGAAGGAGGGGGAGAAGGGTTTGATGCCATTCTACAGGTATACTGCGTTTTACCGGGAAGTAAGGTTCCTCCGGCATTTGATGAAGGTATACGACTAGTTGTTCCAGGTGTAGCCAATTTTAATGTTCAGGTACACGGACAAACGATTTTTATCCTGCAATGATTAAAAATTAAATTATAAGCTACCCTGGAAACAGAGGATGTTCGTTAAAAATCAACACCTGTATTCCAGGGTACCTCATATTTACAGGCAAATGAACGTATTCCACCACTGTGTATATTGATATTTTCAATTGTGAAAATAAAACGAATATTTATAAAAGTTTCTCTTTAAAAACTGCTAGTTCAGCAGCTTTTTTAAGGTTAACACTTTAGTTAATACTTGTGTAAAAAATCACTAAATTTGATAAACTGTTAATTCTAATACCATAGTAATCAATTGTATAAAACAATTAGTATCCAAGGTGTGGATTCATAACCCGAAGGTCGGCAGTTACGCCTTTGTTGGTGTTTATACTACAACCTCAGGAAGCCGATGTTGTGTCTTATTGACCAACGGCTGAAGTGTCAACCAGTAAGCTTTTTGTAAATACTGTGTAAACATACATCATATTTTATTGTCGCTCCACAGACAGAGTTTCAGATTAGGTACTCAGAGAACCGGCATTGACTCAAAAAAGAGTCGAATTAGGTACTCAGAGAATCGACACCGATACTAAAAGAGTCAAATTCGGAGCTTTGGGGCCCCCTCATCGGAGTAATTTGCTCCGAAGCCGGAACAAATTGCCCGGAATCTAAATAATCATCCCTCAAAAAGTCGTTTTAAGTTTTGGGACAAAAATTTCCAATAAGCTGCTACAATGTATTTGCAGATGAGTAACCAACATCTTATTGCCTCTGTACGCCAAAGGAT
>JAYTGH010000118.1:0-2469 GCA_043733645.1 Flavobacterium sp.
GTCTATGAAGTCGCCTCATTTTACTCGATGTTCAACTTGCATAAACGGGGCAATTGCTTGATAGAAGTTTGTCATACCTCAAGCTGTTGGTTGATGGGAGCAGAAGACGTCGTGCGACATATTGGAAAACGTTTAGGCATCGGCGTCGGCGAAACCACGCCTGATGGCATGTTCACTTTGAAAACAGTAGAGTGTTTGGGTGCTTGTGGATATGCACCTATGTTTCAAGTAGGCGATAAATTTTATGAGCATTTGACTTTGGAGAAAGTGGATGCGCTGATTGAGGAGTTTAAGGGGGAGTTTGCGGGGAAACATTCGGTTTATTTGGATTAAAGACCCTAGTTAAAAATTTAAGATAAATTAGATATGGAATATTCAGAACTTGAACAAAATATTAAAAAAGCTCTTCAAATCTTAATTGAAAAAGATAAATACCTATTTATTAATGATTTGAGTGAAAGATCGATCGTAAATCGCTTTGCAGTTTACATTAATGAAATTTTCCAAGATTCGGGATATAATGTTGATTGTGAGTACAATGGTTTGCCCAATGAGAGTAGAAAAAGGAAATATTTAAAATTACTTATTGATGATTTAATCAACTTAAATCTACTTACAGACCGAGAAAAATCTTTAATTGAACAAGGAGATATATCAGAAGATGGAAATTTACAAAAATTAGTTTTTCCAGATGTAATTATTCATAAAAGAGGAGAAACAGTGAATAACTTAGCTATAATTGAGTGCAAAAAATCATCAAATAGAAGTAATAATGAAAGAAAGTACGATAAGTTAAAATTGATTCACTATCAATCGAGTGAGTTTCTAAATTATCAATATGGAATTTTTATAGATTTTATTGTAGGAGAAAATTTTGATTTCAAAATTGAAAGAATTAAAGCTGATTAGAAACTATTGAATCGAGTAGTTAAGATTCGGAAATAATGAAGAAAACAATAAAAATTAAATGTCAAAAAATTATTTAATATTAATTTCAATAATTTTCTTGGTCAATTGTAAAACTGATGATACTTCCCATGAAAAAAAGGAGGTGCTGCCTTATAATAGTATTACTAAATTAATTTTATCAGATAATCAAGTAGAGTTTGAGAAAGCTCAAGTTTCTAACTTAGAAACTGTAAATGGCTATAGGTATCTTAAATTTGAAACAAATATAGACAGTTTATTTTACGAAGATTGGTATAAAGAAACAGTCAGTAATGATTATACTATTCTGCAAAAGAGACAAGATATATATGTAAATGATGAAAATCAAAATAGAAAAATATCGTTATATTTTGTGGGTAAAAATTTAGCTAAAATAAATATGTCATGGTCAAAAGAATGGGATATTTTAAGGTCGGGATACAGTTTTGAACAAATTTTAACAACGGCTTTTGGAAATTGTACATCTCGAATTTGGAAAGATAATATTGATACAATAATTAAGGCACATAATAATTCCCAAACTATGTTCCTACCTAAGCACCGTACTTATTTAAGTAGAAAAAACATCTACAGTTACTCTACCAATTTTGCAAATGCTGATGATTTAGGAATTGTATATTATATTACTTACTGTTGGAATAGTAGTAAAATAGAAATGAAACTTTATGAAGTGGAATCTTCTGGTTATGCGCTAGTACAAGTTTCGAATGATCCTAAAATTTCAGAGAAAAAACTTAAACAATATTCCAATTATACATTACAAATTACAAGTAAAAAGTATTTTAAAAAATTAGAGGAATTAAATAGTATTCACCAATTAAACCAAGATAAGGAGAAGAATATAATAAAGACTCAATCTGAAAAAGAGAGTACTAATAAAGCAGCAAATAATTTTTAATACTGCAAATCTAATATATAATTTTTTCCTTAAATTTACATAAATCATTGACAATCAATACTTTTAAACAAAAAAACGATAGTAAGTATTGAACAATTGAAATTTGATAAAAAATACTGAGGGGTAATATTTCATAAATATTTGAAAATCAATATAATATCAAAATGCAAACCGTTTTAATAGAAACAAAAGATGCCAGTGAATACAATTTAATTACAGCACTTTTGGAAAAAATGAAAATACGCATGAAAGTTCTCAATCTTTCAGATGAAGACAAAGAAGATTTAGGACTTTTAATGATGATGCAAGAAGTGGATTGGAATGATACAGTTTCAAAAGATAGTGTTTTGAATAAATTGAGATGATATTTTCCCATAAAATACTGAGGGGTCATAAACCCTTAATAATCAATACTTTAGCTCAAAAATAAAAACAATGATAACAAGTATTGACCAATTGGATGTAAATAAAAAATACTCTTATGCGGATTATCTGACGTGGAAATTCGATGGGTATGTAGAATTGCTGAGGGGTAAGCTATCACGTATGGCTGCACCTACCAGCGACCATCAGAGGTTGGTTTTAAGGTTAGGTACTTTGTTCGATAATTATTTAACAGATAG
>JAYTGH010000119.1:0-6944 GCA_043733645.1 Flavobacterium sp.
TTTGAAGCCAATTGTTGAGGTACAGTTTGCCGATTATATTTGGCCGGGCTTGAACCAATTATTTACAGAAGTAAGCCGTTCGAGTTATTTGACCAATGGAAAATGGCCGGTGAGTATGATTTTGCGTGTGCCAATTGGAGCTTATGGCAGCGGTGGTCCGTATCATTCTTCTTCGGTTGAAAGTGTTTTGACAAATATTCGAGGTATAAAAATAGCGTATCCTAGCAATGGAGCCGATTTGAAAGGATTGCTAAAAGCAGCGTATTACGATCCGAATCCAGTAGTGATTTTGGAGCATAAAGGTTTGTATTGGAGTAAAGTAAAGGGTACAGATGCTGCTCGTGTCAACGAACCAAGTGAAGATTATATTTTGCCATTTGGCAAAGCCAATATTGTTCAGGAAATCTGGCAGCAGGAAGCCGAAGAAACGATTTCGGTTATCACTTACGGAATGGGAGTTCACTGGGCATTGAACGCTTCGGCAACGATGACAAATCAAGTAGAAATTATTGATTTACGAACCTTGTATCCGTTAGATGAAGAAGCGATTCTGAAGTCGGTGCGAAAAACTAAAAAGTGTTTAGTAGTAACTGAAGAACCGACAAATAATTCTTTTGCCAGAAGTTTAGCAGGAATGATACAGGAGAAATGTTTCAAACACCTTGACGCTCCGGTAATGGTTATTGGTTCCGAAAATATGCCGGCAATTCCGCTCAACAGTACGCTAGAATTTACGATGATTCCAAATGCAGATAAAGTCTGTGCCAAGATAGAAGAACTGTTAAATTATTAGATAGAATTGATTGTTTTATACAGCAAAAAAGAAAAATACAAAAAAAAGCGTTATTTATAATCCAATAAAATTTTGGCTCAATACAGTTCTATTTGCTCAAAAAACAGCCAAAATTTCTTGTTATTTAGAGATGTAATGGAGCTTTAATTTTGTAAATTATTTATAATGAATTTATTGTAATTTTAAATAAGTTACATTTGAGTATTCCTGATAAAAATAATGCTTGCAAAGGAATGAAATAATTCATTCCTTAATTTACATATCAGGATAAAACCCCGTGAAAAAAACCTCTACAGTTTTTATTCTATTGTGGTTTCCGCTTGTACTATTTTCCCAAGTTGGAATTGGAACTACAAATCCCGATTTATCATCAATGTTAGACGTTTCCTCATCTGAAAAAGGCTTTCTAATGCCAAGAGTAACAACTGCTCAAAGAGATGCAATCGTAAACCCCGCAACAGGATTGATTTTGTTTAATTCAACTACTGCAAATTTTAACTATTTTGAGACAGTCTGGAAAGATTTTTCTCCGGGTTATAAATCAGTCAATGATACAGGTACTATAAGTACTACATCAACTACTGAAATCAATATTCCGGGGATGGTTCTATCACCAACTGAAGGAATTCATTCGGTAACCTTCGAAAGTCAAATATCAAATTCATCGTTTAATACTCCTTTTTTAATAGACTCAAATTTGCTGTTAACCGATTATTATCTGCTCTATGATCAACTCAATAATTATACGACTACTGATGCTGTTCATGCAGTGAGTTTTGGTGGCGGAGAAACACTTTTGCCAGGAAAGTACAGGGTAGCGAGTGCTATAGCTATAACAGGGGCACTTATATTGGACGGTGGTGGCGATCCTAATGCCGTTTTTATTATTCATACTACAGGTGCAATTAACTTTGCTGCTAACAGTACTATTATTTTAACAAATGGAGCTTCAGTTGAAAATGTGTTTTGGCTTGCTGAAGGAGCTATTGGGATAGGTGCCAGTTGCATAATTAAAGGAAGCCTCGTTTCTCATAATGGCGCCATTGCATTTGGGGCATCCTGCACAATTGACGGTAGAATGATTACCAATAATGGTGCTGTTTCTTTTGGTCCAGGTTCGTGTACTTCTCCTGTTAATATTTCTACAATTATACATGTGGGTTCATTACAAACTTTTGTAATATTTACGGCTTCGGGCGCTATAAGTAACACACCAGCTTCCACTTACAATGGTAATATTTGTTCTGGTTTAGGCGCAACAGATAGCCTTTCAACGGCAACTGTAAACGGTATCATTGTACCCCCAAACAGCTATACTCAAATCAGTAATGGTATCAATACTATAGCGACATTCAGTATTTATCAAAACAATGTTTTAATTCCTAGCTCAAGCAAACAAATAACGTGTAATTCTGCATATATTAATTTATCATTATCTGCTATTGCCACTGTTTTAAATGGAGAGTCAATTACAGTGAAATGGAAGGTGAATGCTGGAAATTTAACTTTAGGGAACAGAGTATTAACTTCTGTAAAAGTTCAGTAATTTTTGTTTAAAATCAGATTGTGCATTTCATTTAAACTTGGAATCAAAAAAAAATTAAAAAAGATAGATGAAAATTGCTACAACTATTATAACTCCTTCGATTTTTAAGGCCACAAAAATACCGCAACATCACTGCTGCGGTTTTTATTTACTGTCCACCGAGACTGAATACTTCCTACTTCTTATGTGGTGGATATTGTTCTAAAATTTTAGTTACAAATTCCTTTATTTTTTCATCTTTTTTATTAGTGTCTTTTGTCAAAACACCTTCGCCTTCGCCTTGCCAAATCAATTCTTTTTTCTTAGCATCAATAATGTCGATGTATAAAGTTCCTTCTGAATATCGTGTAACTGAAGTATTTCCGCCCCATAAATAGGGATTCCAGCCGTAACCCCAACCATAACCCCAACCGGCGTTGTATTGGTTTACATTAACTTGTTCTCTTTCTTTGGTAAAAAAGGCAATCAATAAATCGGGATTGTCATTTTTTGAGAATCCTTTTGAAGTCATCACCTCATCAATAGAGTGAAGAATTCTTTTCTTGTCTAAATCGGAAATCTCGGCTTTGTCTATTCCGGCTTTGTGGAAAGCAAAAGTCTTGTAAGGCGAAAAATCTACTTTTTTGTCATAATCAGAATTCACGCTAACAGAACTGCATGATAATAGGAGAAAGAGTAGGAGTAACGGTAAAAATTTAATTGTCTTCATGATTTAGATTTTTAGATTGTTAGACTTATAGATTGTTAGATTTTAAATATTCTGAATTCGGATCTTTTAGACAGTCTACTATCCAATAATCTAAAAATCCAACAATCCATCATCGACTATGTTAGGGATGGTAACTTTTAACAAAGGTTGCGTGGCCATGGCTCTTTTTATTGCAAAAATGGCACCTTCATTTCTAGCCCAGTTTCTTCTCGAAATTCCGTTATTAACATCCCAGAAAAGCATTGATTCTAAGCGTCTTGACGCGTCTGCAGAACCATCAAGAACCATACCAAATCCACCATTAATTACCTCGCCCCAGCCAACGCCGCCGCCATTGTGAATAGAAACCCATGTCGCACCACGGAAGCTGTCGCCAATTACGTTATGAATTGCCATATCGGCAGTAAAACGGGAACCGTCATAGATGTTAGAAGTTTCTCTGTAAGGCGAATCGGTTCCGGAAACGTCATGATGATCGCGGCCTAAAATTACATAACCAATTTCGCCACTGGCAATTGCTTGGTTGAATGCTTTAGCGATTTTAATTCTTCCTTCGGCATCAGCATATAAGATTCGGGCTTGCGAGCCAACGACCAATTTATTTTCCTGAGCGCCTTTTATCCATTGGATGTTATCGGCCATTTGCTGCTTGATTTCGGAAGGCGAGTCTTTCATCATTTCTTCTAAAACATCGCAGGCAATTGTATCTGTTTTGGCTAAATCTTCTGGATTTCCGGAAGCACAAACCCAACGAAAAGGTCCAAATCCGTAGTCGAAACACATTGGTCCCATAATATCCTGCACGTAACTTGGGTATTTAAAATCGATTCCGTTTGGAGCCATGACATCTGCACCAGCGCGGGAAGCTTCTAACAAAAAAGCATTTCCGTAATCGAAGAAATACGTTCCTTTTTCGGTGTGTTTGTTGATTGCTTTTGCGTGACGACGTAATGTTTTTTGGATTTCTTCCTTAAATTTTGCCGGATTGTTCGCCATCATTTCGTTAGCATCTTCAAAAGAGATTCCAACCGGATAATAACCACCAGCCCAAGGATTGTGCAGTGAAGATTGATCGGAACCTAAATCGATATGTATATTTTCCTGATCAAAACTTTCCCAAACATCAACTATATTTCCGAGGTAAGCAATAGAAACTGTTTCCTGATCACGAAGTGCTTTTTTGACTCTTGGCACTAAATCGTTGATGTTTTCTATAACTTCATTTATCCAACCTTGCGAGTGGCGGATGTGTGTTATTTTTGGATTGACTTCGGCACAAACGGTTACGCAGCCCGCAATGTTTCCAGCTTTTGGTTGTGCTCCTGACATTCCGCCTAAACCAGAAGTAACGAACAAACCACCTTTTGGAACTTTCTTGATTTTTCGGAATCCGTTGAGAACGGTGATTGTAGTTCCGTGAACGATTCCCTGCGGACCAATATACATATAGCTTCCGGCGGTCATTTGTCCGTATTGAGAAACTCCGAGTGCATTCATTTTTTCCCAATCGTCAGGTTTTGAATAGTTTGGAATTACCATTCCGTTAGTAACGACAACTCTTGGTGCCTCTTTATTTGATGGATACAATCCCATTGGATGACCGGAATACATCGTTAGGGTTTGTTCTTCGGTCATTTCTGCCAAATATTGCATCGTTATCAGGTATTGCGCCCAGTTTTGAAAAACTGCTCCATTTCCGCCATAGGTAATCAATTCGTGAGGATGTTGCGCCACAGCATAATCGAGATTGTTTTGAATCATCAGCATAATGGCTTTTGCCTGTTCGCATTTTCCGGGATATTCTGAAATTGGACGCGCATACATTTTGTATTCTGGGCGAAAACGATACATATAGATGCGACCGTATTTTTCTAATTCTTCCTTGAATTCGGGAAGTAAAGTAGCGTGATGATGAGGTTCAAAGTAGCGCAACGCATTTTTCAATGCCAGTTTCTTTTCTTCATCCGAAAGGATTTCTTTTCGCTTTGGTGCGTGATTTATTTCGGCTTCGTAGGGTTTTATGTTTGGTAAAACGGATGGAATTCCTTGTTGTATTTGTTCCTGAAATGTCATTTTTAGACTTCTTAGATTGTTAGATATTTAGATTTCTTAGATTATTAGATATTTTTAAAATTAAAACCTTTTTCTAAAAGGTCTAAAATATCTAAAAAGTCTAAGATGTCTTTTTAATAGTTCCTGTTTTTTTGTCGTATCCGTATGGGCAATGACGGCAACCACTTTTGCAGCAATAACCGCGTTTTAAATGGTAGTTGGAGGTGAAACATTTATAACCTTCGGGTGTAAAATAGAAATCTTCGCCCTCGATTAATTTATTTTCATTATTTTGTTCATCCATAGCTACAAATTTAAAGCATTATAACAAATGTTTGTAATCGTTTCGAGATATTTAATTCCAAAAGGTTTTCGGGGGATGACTATATTTCCTTTTATTATTGTTTCCGAGAAAGGTTTGAAGCAAAATCCAGTATTTATTAATCATGAAAAAATTCATATTCGGCAACAACTTGAGTTATTGATTTTGCCTTTTTTTATTTGGTATGGAATAGAATATTTAATTCGGTTATTGATTTTGAAAGATAGAAAGCAAGCGTATAGAAATATTTGTTTTGAGAAAGAAGCGTATAAAAACGAGAGCAACCTAAATTATTTATCTAAAAGGAAGTTTTTTTTATTTATAAAGCATCTCAGTTTATAATATGAAAATCTTTTTTTATCATTTTGCACAAAAAAATTAAAATTAAAGAAATATTTATTTTTTAATAGTAATAATAAACGTACATATATTATTAAATAACGTATTTTATCTATGAAAAATGAATTTTATCGATTTTTTTATCAGTTTGCTTTAAAATAAAAATTATGTTTGTTCCAGTTATTATGTCATTAATTTTACCTAACCGAAGTGAATAATGCCAGACCGGAATCTCATAATAATTACGGTTGCTAATATGTGTTGAAAAAAAATCTTTGGTAATAGGTCCAATTTTTTTTAACTATTTAAAATAATATTATGAAAAAACTATTAAGTATATTCACGTTATTGGTTTCTTATTTGTCCTTTGCTCAGCTATATGTAAGCTCTAATAGTTATGTGTACAATAAAGGAACGGTTGTTTTTGTAAATCAGGATGTAAATTTGCAAAATAATGGAAATTTGTATTTGAGAAATGAAGGACAGTTAATGCAAGGAACAATAGGAACTTCTACGAATAATGGAACAGGAAAAGTTTCTGTTTTTCAAGAAGGAACCGTAAATAATTTTGCTTATAATTATTGGTGTTCACCGGTAGGAAACCCATCAGCAATTCTGGGAAATGAAGATTTTGGAATAACAATGTTAAATGTTCCAACCACAAATATATTAAGTACTCCTGCAACTATTAGTGGATCATATAACGGCGCCTCTAGTGCTGGGAGTTTAACAATTGCTTCATACTGGATATTTAAATTTTTATCTCAATCAAGCTATTCCGGATGGGTTCACACAGCAGCCCTAACAAACATTTCTGCGGGGCAAGGGTTTACTATGAAAGGAACCAGTGGGTCCGATGCAACAAACGTTGGAGAAACAGCGGTAAATAATCTTGGTAGTGCACAGCGCTATGATTTTAGAGGAAAGCCTAATGATGGTAATATAACTATAAATGTAGCAGATACTAAATGGACTTTAACAGGAAATCCATATCCGTCCGCCATTGATTTATCTGCCTTTTTAACAGCATCAACTAACTGTAGTGGTATTGCTTATTTTTGGGAGCAGGATAAAACGACAAATTCACATGCTTTATTAAATTATAGAGGTGGTTATGGGACATTTTCTCCTATCTCGAGAGGAGGGATGGGAATATATGTTCCTGCACCTTTTTATTCTTATG
>JAYTGH010000120.1:0-2467 GCA_043733645.1 Flavobacterium sp.
CCTGAACGTTCTCGGTAACTGAAATCGTTTTTTCAGTTTTATTTTTATAGTCTTTTACCAAAACTTTATTTACATCTTGATTAAAGAATCCTTCCTGATTTTTAGTGTAACCGCCTTCATCAATTTTTCTAACGAATTGAAATGGTTTGTTAGTAACTTTATCAAAATAACTTTCGTAGTTGTCATCTACTTTAAAGAAAAAACGTGACATGCCGACAGTATATCCTTTTCCAATAGCATGATATATTTTCTTATTGTCTTTGACGGCTTCTTTAACTTCGAGCGTTGCAAAACCCGCATTGATGAACCCATAATGTATTCTAAACTTGAACCATTCGCCAGTATCATAGGCGTCGGGCTTTTGAGAATCGAAACTTACAGTCATTAAAAGCAACAATAGGAAGAAAATTTTTTTCATGTTTGATTGTTTTTAAAAAATACAAGTGCAATTTCTGTTCCAAATGTACCAAAACAAAAAAACCCAATCAAATTAATGACTGAGTTTTTATGCTATTAACCAACCAAAAAACTATAAATTATGAAAATTTATCCAAAAATAAGAGGAAACCACTCCTCACTTTTTTGATGGTGCAAATGTAATTCAAACCATTGCATAATTACAAGCGATTAATTAACTTTAACAGTTAATTAATAAAGAACAGCCGTTTTGCTGATTGTTTTTTAAATAATATTCAAACAAATTTGGTTTTTATAAAGTTCCTCGCAACATTTGTTCTCTTTCTATAGATTCAAATAAAGCTTTGAAATTTCCAGCACCAAAACCTCTAGCACCCATTCTTTGAATGATTTCGAAAAATAATGTTGGTCTGTCTTCAATAGGTTTGGTGAAGATTTGCAACAGATAACCTTCTTCATCAGCGTCAATCATAATGCCCAATCTTTGAAGTTCGTTGATGTCTTCTTTAAACTTGTGCATGTGATCTTTCAATCGTTCCGGAATTGCATCATAATACGCTTGAGGCGGAGTACTCAAAAACTCAATTCCTCTCGAACGCATATCAGCAATTGTTTTTATGATATCATCGGTTGCTACCGCGATGTGCTGAACACCCGAACCTTCGTAAAAATCTAAATATTCTTCAATTTGTGAACGTTTTTTGCCTTCAGCCGGCTCATTGATTGGGAATTTAATTCTTCCGTTGCCATTACTCATTACTTTACTCATCAATGCCGAATATTCGGTTGTGATTTGTTTGTCGTCAAACGAAAGGAAGTTTACAAATCCCATGACATCTTCGTACCATTTTACCCAGATATTCATCTCATTCCAGCCAACGTTTCCTACCATGTGATCCACATATTTCAATCCAACAGGTGCCGGATTATAATCGGATTTCCATTCTTTGTAGCCTGGTAAAAAGGGACCGTCGTAATTTTTGCGTTCCACAAACATATGAACGGTTTCGCCATAAGTGTATATTCCGGCGCGGATTACTTCGCCGTGTTCGTCAGTTTCAACTGTTGGTTCCATGAATACTTTAGCTCCACGTTTAGTAGTTTCTTCAAATGCTGAAAGGGCATCTTCAACCCAAAGTGCTACGACTTTTACTCCGTCGCCATGCTTTTTAACGTGTTCTCCGATGGGTGAATCGCTTTTTAAAGCTGTTGTTAAAACCAATCGGATTTTATCTTGTTTTAAAACATAAGACGCTCTATCTTTCATTCCGGTTTCTAATCCGGCGTAGGCGTGCGATTGAAATCCGAAAGCCGTTTTATAAAAGTGAGCCGCTTGTTTGGCGTTACCAACGTAAAATTCTACGTAATCTGTTCCTAAAAGCGGAAGAAAATCTTGTGCCCCTTCAAATATTTTTTCTAGTCCGTATTCTACGGATTTTATTTCTTTACTCATTGTGTTAATTTGTTAATTCGGTTATTCGTTGATTTGATTAACCGAAATAGTTGTTGTTTGTTTTATGTTTTAGCCCCGATAGCAGAGGAAATCCTGACAATGCGTTCGACAATCGTGATGGGATTGCTTCATTCCTCGCAATGACAGATTGGAACGGATAGCGGGAAATAGCTCCTAATTATTCCACCCAGGATTTATAGTATTGTCCGTCATCTAATCCCATAGCTTCTTCGGTTACCATTAATGGACGGAAAGTATCTACCATAACGGCTAATTCTTGTGTTACGGTTTGACCGATGCTTCGTTCCATCGCGCCTGGTGCTGGTCCGTGTGGAATTCCTTTTGGATGCAGCGTAATATGACCTTGTTCGATTTTATTTCTCGACATAAAATCGCCATCAACATAATACAAAACCTCATCACTATCGATGTTGCTGTGATTGTAAGGTGCCGGAATCGCTTTTGGATGATAATCATACAACCTTGGGCAGAACGAACAAACCACGAAAGTCGCCGTTTCAAAAGTTTGGTGAACTGGCGGCGGCTGATGTACACGACCCGTTATTGGTTCAAAATTATGGATGCTGAAACCGTATG
>JAYTGH010000121.1:0-2453 GCA_043733645.1 Flavobacterium sp.
AAGCGTAGCATACGACAACCGCAGACTTCCTTCAATTCCGGGACGCGAACTCGTTAACACTGAAAAACCATTGGCATTGCCTTCAAAATCGATTAAATCTTGCCATTGTTTATCGGTTAGTTGGTCTTTGTATTGTTGTCCTTGACCGATAGAGAAATATTCGCCAATTGCTTTTTCACCTGAATGTCCGAATGGCGGATTTCCGATATCGTGTGCTAAGGCTGCAGCAGCGACAATGGCTCCAAAATCGTTCATATGATAGCCATGGACTTCGCGTAAATGAGGATATTTCTCGATGATTTTTTTGCCAACTAATCTTCCTATGGAACGACCAACTACAGAAACTTCCAAACTGTGTGTCAGACGCGTGTGCACAAAATCGGTCTTGGATAATGGAATTACCTGAGTTTTATCCTGTAAACTTCTAAAAGCTGACGAGAAAATAATACGGTCATAATCGACTTCAAATCCCAGACGCGTGTCGTCCTGTTCGATTCTTAAACGTTTTCCTTTGTCGCCTTGACGTTTTAAAGATAAAAGTTGTTCCCAGTTCATTGAAATATTAGATTATTAAATATTAGATATACGCCCTTCGACTACGCTCAGGTGACAATTTGTTTTATCAAAAGTACATTTTAATTTATTTTTTTCTCCATACAAACACTATTCTCCACTCCTGCATATTGCCCAAAATTTTCAATAATTTGATAACCCAATTTTTGATACAAGCCAATCGCATCAATCTGTAAATAACCTGTTTCGAGGATTGAAGTTGTGTAACCTTCTTCTTTTGCCCAAGCTTCCAATTCGGTTAAGATGGCTTTGGCGATTCCTTTTCCGCGGTATTCGGGCAAAGTGTACATTCGTTTGATTTCGGCAATATTAGGTTCAAATTCCTTGTAGGCACCAATTCCAACCGCTTTATCATCGTCATAACAAATCAGTGCGTTTTTGAGTAAACTGGATTTATTAAACTGCGCATAAAACGCATGATCATCGCCATCAAGAACTTTTAGATAAGCATCAAGTTTGCCAACAAGTTTGCCAAAATCTTCAGTATCGGAAGTGGTTCTTTGAATCGTAATCATATCTTATTTTATAGCATAAAACTGTTGTTTTTTCTCGTCTAATAGGTTTTTGTTTACCACATAGGTTCTTGAAATCATATCATGCAATCCTCTTTTAGGGAATACAATAAAGGAAATCCAATAAAGTGGAATTATGCGAATCAATGAGCGAATCATAATTGCTTCATAATTAGCTTTATCTCCGTTTTCGTCAACAACTATTGTATTAGTACAAAACTTTCCGATGGTTCTTGAAGTAAAAATTTCAAAAAGATTATAATACAATAATGTAATGCCAGAGGTAACTGTGTATTGCAACATGCTATTTGCCAGGAAACGATTCATGAAATCCTTAGCTTCATTGGGTGTTGGAGCGGTATTAGCCATAAAAATAACAAGCCCAATAAAAAATATGACTGTCAACATAACCATATCGATTACGAAATTGAAAAATCTTTTATCTGCTTTTGCAAAAAGTTCTGCGGTAACCTTGAATTGCTTTCGATTTTTTTCTTCCATAATAAGCTATTCCTTTTGGTTTGCCAAAAAGAAATTTCTCGATTTTTTTGGATATTGATTATAGCTTTTATCACTCGGATTGGCAATTACCGTTTTGATGTTGATTTCGTCACCTAGTTTGAAACTGGCTTCGGTATATTTATAATCTAAAAGGTATTCACCGCAAAAATAATTGCCGTCTTTGTCCTTTTCGATGATACCTGTGTAGACTCCTTTTTTTTCTTTTGACATGGTTTTGTTTTTTTAGCCCCGATAGTAGCGGAAATCCTGGCATTGAGTTCAACAATCATGATAAGATTGCGTCGTCCCTCGCAATGACAGATTGCAACGGATAGCGGGAAATAGCTCCTAAAAATACTAAAAAACAGCCATCAATGACAGCTGTTTTTCTTTATTTATTTCACTGCGTTACATACAGTTCGCCCTTTGGACTCGGGTCTCTTTTCTTTTTTCTATTCTCTTTTATGACCCACACATTTCGCAGTCATCTGGTCCTGCGTTTCTTGCCTGTTCTACCATTGCTTTGAAATCTTCTGCAGTCATTTCGCCTGTTTCATTTGGAGCTACAACCTCAACTGCTACCGGTTCTGCAACTTGCGCTGTTAGTTCTGCTTTTTTATCGTTATTTAATGTAAACTTGATAGCATCAACGGCTGACTTGGTTCTCAAATAGTACATTCCAGTTTTCAATCCACTTTGCCAAGCATAGAAATGCATCGATGTTAACTTCGCATAGTTTGCATCTTGCATAAACAGGTTTAGCGATTGCGATTGGTCGATGAAATAACCTCTGTGGCGCGACATATCGATAATATCTTTCATCGACATTTCCCAAACGGTTTTGTACAATTCCTTAAGGTCTTGTGG
>JAYTGH010000122.1:0-17314 GCA_043733645.1 Flavobacterium sp.
CGACTGGTAACGTCAACTTCACCATTTTGAACCATATCTCTAATTACTTCTTTGAACATTAGGTTGATTTTGGTTGGTTCTCTAAAGCCCAAATTAAAATCTATTCGATATAAATCATCTTTGATAATTTCATTTACTCGATACTCTCTTTTGTAGGGTTCACTGAGAATATTAACATGTACAAACCAATACATATCGGCACGTTTTGGTCTTTTTTGAAGTATTGAATACATCACTTTTTCCTCAATTTCATCCGAACGAGTTGAGTTCGTCATATAGATTAAATGTGTTGCATATTTTGGAATGGACAAATCAACACTCAATTCGGCGAGTACTTTTTTATAGCTGTCAATTTTGACAATTTTAGTATATGCCTTGCTGATTTTTTTGGCCAAAAACCATACAGTCATAATACCTATTAATACGGTAGCAATAAACAAAGTAACATAACCACCGTCCATAAATTTTGTAATATTAGCAGCTAAAAAACTGAATTCAATTATGAGGTATAATAAAATTAATGGGGCTATTACAAACCATTTTACTCTTTTCATTATCAAATAATAATTCAAAAGAATGGTTGTCATAATCATGCACAATATGATAGCTAAGCCATAAGCATGCTCCATATTTCCAGATTCGCGAAAATGCAGCGTTATACCAATACAGCCAGCTAATAACAACCAGTTAATAGACGGAATATACAATTGTCCTTTTAAATCGGTTGGATATTTGATTTTAACTTTTGGCCAAAAATTTAATCGCATGGCTTCGTTAATAAGTGTAAACGAACCACTAATCAATGCTTGTGAAGCTATGACTGCAGCCATTGTGGCGATAACAATTCCGATTGGTTGAAACCAGTTATCCATCATTAAGTAGAATGGATTGGCATTAACATTATTCCCACTTAAATGATATAAAGTATCTCCTTCGTGTTTTATTAGATAAGCACCTTGTCCGAAGTAATTCAGCACTAAAGTTGTTTTTACAAAAATCCAGCTGATTCTGATATTCTTTCTGCCGCAATGTCCCATGTCTGAATATAAAGCTTCTGCACCAGTCGTACATAAAAACACAAATCCTAAAACATAAAACCCGTCAGGATGGATTTTTAGTAAATGGAAGGCATAATAAGGATTCAAGGCATGAAAAATGGCAACATTAGAACTAATTTGGATTACACCAAGGATGCCAAGCATACTAAACCATACAAGCATCATTGGCGCAAAAAACTTACCTACTAATTTGGTTCCGAACTGTTGAATGGTAAACAGTACAAACAGAATACCAATTACTATTGGTACGGTATCTATTTTTGGATAAAACGTTCTGATTCCTTCTACAGCAGAAGCAACAGAAATGGGAGGAGTTATAATTCCATCTGCCAAAAGTGCGCTACCACCAATAATTGCAGGAACAATTAGCCACTGTATTTTGGTTCGTTTTACTAAAGCATATAACGCAAAAATACCACCTTCACCATGGTTATCGGCACTTAAAGTAATGATTACATACTTTATAGTAGTTTGCAATGTCAATGTCCAAAAGATACAAGACAGTCCACCTAAAATGATATCCTCGTTGATAACGTGATGCAATCCAATTATGGCTTTCATTACATATAAAGGAGAAGTTCCTATATCGCCATAAATAATTCCTAAAGTAATAAGTAATCCTGCAACACTAAGTTTGCTATGAAGTTGATGATTATGAGCGCTCATGAAAAGTTGATAAAAAACGGATACAAATGTAGTACATTTTTAAATCAATTAATTTTTTAAGGATTTAATTTTGGCATAAGAAAATAAAAAAAGCACCACATCCCTGCAGTACTTTTCTTCAACAATCTTAACTATAAATCATTTAACTTAACTTCTTCTGTTTCCACCCGAATTTCCTTGGCTTCTTTGAGAATTTCCTCTTTGTTGTGAAAATTCTCTTGGACTTGAAATTCTTGGAGATTCCGGACTTCTCGGATTTCCGTAACTTCTTGGACTTGATTCGCTTCTGGAACCATATTGAGTAGGTACACTTCTTGGCGATTCTTGGCTTCTGACGTTTGTGTATGTTCTTGGAGTTGATTCGCTTGTTTCATTTCTTGAGTTATTTTGGACAGCTACACTTCTTGGCGATTCTTGACTTCTGACGTTTGTGTAAGTTCTTGGCATTGATTCGCTTCCTTCATCTCTTGAGTTATTCTGAGTAGCTATACTTCTTGGAGATTCTTGACTTCTCACATTTGTGTATGTTCTTGGAATCAATTCGTTTCCTTCATCTTTTGAACCGTTTTGAGTTCTTATATTTCTTGGAGAACCTGTATCATAAGAATTATTTGTAGTTCCATTATAAGCAACTTCATTTCTAATGTTTGTATTTTGTGTTGTTCTGTGGTTTTCCAATTCGTATCGGTTGGCATAACCATCATTTCTATATTCAAACGAACGATTAGGATATTCTCTTTCATAGGCATTTCCTCTTCTTCCGTGAGAATAGTAATTGTTATATGCTACATCACATCTTCTATAATTCACATAATTATACTGGTGATAGTTATTTATGCAGATGTTTATATGACTTTGGTAAGTATATATTGGAAATGGTGTCCAAGCAAAATAAAAGCTAGGGTAGAATCCCCAATTCCATGAAGAATAGTACGGATGATAATTAGAAACCCAAAACGAAGTATAAATTACAGGTGTATACGCATAAACAGGTTCATAAATGTAATTGTCACCATACATATAAACATCACCAACAACCTGAACTTGTACTCTGTTATTTCTATCTCTTTCAACTTCTACGGTCGCAATATCCTGAAAAGTATCACGTCCAAGAACGGATTGAATAACAATTAAATGCGCATTACCTTCAACAGTTTCGATGACACGTAAATAATCAACTTTATTATCGCCATTTAAATCTAAATTAGAGATTTGAGCTTTTGGATCATTCAAACGTCTTTCAAAATCATCTAAGTTTGCAGAATCACCAAAAATAGAAGCAACAGCACGCAAATCTAAATTATCACTAATTTCAGAATTGTTAGCCGTAACCGTAGTTCTGTCTTGAGCAAAAATACTTGTAATGCTCAATAGTGACAGCATCGTCAAGGATAAAATCGTTGTTTTCATAATTATATTTTTTTAGTATTGAAAATAGTTTCTTGTTCGAACAACCAATTACTGTGCCACAACGTTTTAGGAATAGATTTTAACCAAATCTTAACTTAATTAACTCCGAATTGAATTCAAAAAATAAGAGAGCATTTAGCTCTCTTATTTTATTTTCCCAGTTTTCTGTCGCGGTATTGCTGTAATAATTTTCGGTTGAAGTTTTCTTCTGCTTTTTTGAGTTTCAGAATTTTTACCGGTGAAATAACACCTTTCAAACTGGTCACAAATTTCTTTTTGAGCTGATATAATTCGTCTTCGGTGCTTTCCATTTGAGCCAACATTGTTGCTGCATCTTTTTCAGATAATTTATCAAAAGAATCATCATCCATTCTGTTTAAATAACCTTTCAGCTTTTGTGTTTTAATTTCTTGCTGCTTATCTTCAAAGGCATTAAACAAAGGCCAGAACTTTGTAGCTTCATCCGGAGTCAATGACAATTCATCGGTTATGAAAGCCACTTTTAGTGCTTTAATCTGCTCTTTCTTTTTGCGTATAAATGGTCCGTCTTGGGCAATAGCATTCAAAGAAATGAAAGCAATAAGTAGTGGAAGTATTTTTGTAATTTTCATAGTATTAGTCTATTATGTATTGTTCTAAATTGGAGTTTGAGTTTAAAGCGTCTTCGATGGTTGCGTCATCAACATTGAATTCTACTTTCATTTTATCTAAATCTTCTTGCTGCAATAAATTTACAATTTCTTCTTCAGAAATGTTAGATTGATTGGCAAGGTAATTCTCCAAAGTAGACGAATCAATTTCTTCCTGTTGGGTTGCATATTTAGTATATAATGGGGCAGACAGCATCAGAATAAGAACTGCCGCCGCAGCAAAATACCAAGTTTTTCTTGAACTAAAAATCGAAATAACTTTCGGTTCCTGCTTTGGTAATCGTGCTAAAATCTTCTCTGAAAATGTATCAAAATAACCATCAGGTGTTGTAAATCCTGAGGTTATTTTAGGCTCATTATCTAGTTTAAAATCTTTCATATTCGTTTGACAAATGTAATGTTAAATGGTTTAATTGCTTTTCATAAAATCTTCAATTTTCTTCACAGCGTGATGATACGATGCTTTTAGCGCTCCAACCGATGTTCCGAGAATTTCAGACAATTCTTCATATTTTATTTCTTCGTAATATTTCATTTTAAAAACCAATTGTTGTTTTTCGGGAAGTAGCGCAACGGCTTTTTGCAGCTTGATTTGGGCTTCATTGCCATCAAAATAAGTATCGGCTTTTAGATTATCTACAATTTTGGTTTGCATGGCTTCGCTGGTTGTGCCGTTTCGTTTTGCTTTCTGATTGATAAACGTAATGGCTTCATTTGTCGCTATCCGATACATCCAGGAAAACAATTTGCTTTTACCTTTAAAATCTTTTAAATACTGAAAGACTTTGATGAATGTATTTTGCAAAACATCATCAGCATCATCGTGATTTAATACAATATTCCGAATGTGATTATACAACGGTCGTTGATAATCTAGCAAGAGTTTTTGAAACGCAACATTCTGCGTTTTCGGATTTAATAATTCCTGAATAAAATCCTTTTCGTCTTGCAAAGTGAAAATTTAGCTAATTGGAATAAAGATAGCGGAAAAGGTTTAATCTACTGCAAAATTAAGGTGTTTCCGTCGGAACAGCAACTGGTTCTTTTGTTTTGAAAGGCTGAGTTGGCAAAGTTGCAACAGGTTTAGGTAACTCTATCGCTTTTGGGAAAACCGGAATATAAATCTCCGTAATCCATTTTGAAGGTTGTTTGATATCATCAATCGTTTTGACATAAACTTCAGTATAGCTTCCGGCGAAGTTTTCTTTTAAACCATTATCGGCTATATACTTTTTGGCTTTTGCCCAAGCTTCTTTGCTATGTGAATAATCTCCGGTCAAGGTCGTTTTCAAACAAGTAAAAGCAATAATTTCTCCCGAAGTAACATCACTTCCATCAGAAATAGAAATTTGCTGTCTAACCGGAATACAAACTGAAATGGTCGCAAAATCATTGGCAACATCATATCTGTCATAGTTAACAAATGGTTTTCCAGCCATGGCTATTTTGTTCTTTGTGAAAAAATGTACCATTTGTGCCATCATGATTTTGGTGTTTTTACCAACGCTTTTTATGTGAGAGGAAACAGTTTGTTTCAAACAAAAACCTGATGGTCGTTGTACAATCCCATTCACTTTAATGGAATAAGTTTTCATTTCGTAGTTCAGCGTTTTATCAAGATTACGGAGACTTTTTTCATAAATATCTCCCAAAATAGAAGTTATACCGCCATTAAAAAAACTGGAAACTTTGGTCATAATATCCATTTTACCTTTACTATAAACAGTCACTTTGGTTCCGCCAATCGTATCTTTAAATTTCCATGAAATAGTTGCTGTCGTTCCGTTGAAGTTGGCTTTTTGAACAAGACTATCATTTTCCTTTACAAACACCGTTTTGATATCGCCATCATCGGAACCATTTTCGAAAGAACATTTTGCTCCGGCACCTATTGTTTTTGCATCATAATTGAATTTGATATTCGAGTCTTTTTGCATCCAGGAACCAAATGTTTCCCAGTTTTTATAATCATTAACATAATCAAAGACTGTACTTCTTTGCGTTTTTATGATGCTACTTTTAGAAACTTCAAAATTGCCTTTTTGTGTGGCTACATAAACCGTAATTCCAACTAACGCCAAAAGGATAAGCAAGAAGATATATTTTAAAATTCTCATGAAACTAAGTTTATAAAGTGTCACAAAGTTATGAATTTTATAGTACGAATATTGATTATATTTGTCAGTATTCAAATTTAAATTGATGAAAACAAAAAGTGAACTTCGCGGTATTTTATTCAGGCATTTAGACGGAATTGTAACTATTCCGGCCGCGTATTCTTTACACAAAAAAGGTGTTTTAGAGTATATACTACAACAGCAAAAAGTGTCGCTTCAAAAGCTTACAACAAACTTTAATGCTAACGAAGGTTATATCAATGTTGCTCTCCGGGTTTTGGCTTCTCAAGGTTGGCTTGTTCAAAATATTGACATTCAAAAAGACGAAATAACTTTTGCAACAAATGATAAAAGTGAAACTGCCTTTTCATTGATTCCGCTTTATAAAGATGCTTTCAGTTTGATGCAGTTTTCAGAGCATTTTCATCCGCGAAAATTTGAAGTAGAACCTTTTGAAATGCTCAATGAGTTGTTTACAAAATACAAATCAAACTTCGGAATTCAGTTTTCTGAAGATGCCAAAATCAGAGCTATTCAGGAGCAGGTTTTATATCACATCGAAGGCGTTTTAGTTGGACCAACAATAGTAATGCTTGGTATGACTGGTATGTTTCATAAGTATTTTATGGAAACGTCTTTTCGCCCGGAAGAGTTTCACAAAAGGCCAGAATGTTTTAAAGAAATACTCGATTTCCTGACGCATTTAGATTGGTTTACCAAAAAAAATGACAATTATCAATTCACCGAAACAGGTTTGTTTTATGCCAAAAGAGCTGCGGCTTATGGCGTTACGGTTTCTTATATTCCAACACTTAGAAAAATGGATGATTTGCTTTTTGGCAATCCTTCCATACTTAGAAATATTGGCGAACACGAAGAGGAATTGCACGTTGATCGAAAAATGAATGTTTGGGGAAGCGGTGGCGCACATGCCGAATACTTCAAAATTGTAGACGAAATCATCATCGAATTATTCAACCGACCAATAGCGGAACAACCGATAGGAGTTCTCGATATGGGTTGTGGTAATGGTGCTTTTTTGGAGCACATGTTTGATGTGATTGAACGCCAAACAGCAAGAGGCAGAATGCTAGATGATCATCCATTGTTTTTGGTAGGTGTCGATTATAACGAAGCCGCTATAAAAGTGACGCGTGCCAATTTAATCAAAGCGGATATTTGGGCAAAGGTTATTTGGGGCGATATCGGAAGACCGCAATTATTAGCCGAAACACTCCTCGAAGATTACAAAATCGATTTGAAAGAATTGCTCAACGTTAGAACCTTTTTAGATCATAACCGAATTTGGGAAACACCAGCCGTGAAAACACCGAACAGAATAAGTTCTTCAACTGGTGCTTTTGCGCATCGTGGACAAAGAATCAGCAATGCGGAAGTGGAAGATAACTTATTAGATCACTTGAAAAAATGGTCGCCTTTTGTAGAAAAATTTGGTTTGCTGTTAATAGAACTTCACACCATTGCTCCCGAATTGACTGCCAATAATCTCGGAAGAACTGCAGCTACAGCCTATGATGCTACACATGGTTTTTCTGATCAGTATATTGTAGAGATTGCCGTGTTGCACAAGATTGCCGCCGAAGCTGGATTATTTTCGGATGACAAGGTGTTTACTAAATTCCCAAATTCGGATATAGCAACGGTGAGCGTTAACCTTTTGAAAGGAAAATAATATTTTGAGTACTCTTTGTCATACTGACGAAGGAAGTATCTCCGCAAACTTTTCAGATGGTAATTGAATTGTATGGAAATGTGTTTTCTACTATACTCCGAATTATGATTCTTGAACTATTTGTTTGAATAGACCGAAAGAGAAGCTTCCTACGTCAACATGACAATAGTGTTGGTAAGGTTAATCTTTTTGTAAGAAATATTTCGATGTATATTTGTCATACTGACGAAGGAAGTATCTCCGCAAACTTTTTAAAACATGATAGAATTCCAAGAGGGTATAATACCTAGTACATCTATATCCTAACGAATAAGGCAAAAACTGTTTTATATACCGGAGTTACCAATCATTTAAAAATTAAATTAGAACAGCACAAAGAATCCATAAACCCAACTTCATTTACTACTAAATACGATGTTCATTTTTTGTTGTACTATGAAAAATCCACACGGATACAGCTAGCTATAGCTCGTGAGAAAGAGATAAAAGGATGGAAGAAGGACAAGAAACTTGAACTCATCTAAACAATGAATCCGGAGTTACGATTCTTAAACTATTTGTTTGAATAATTGGGCGGAGATGCTTCCTTCGTCAGCATGACAAAGATTGCGCAAAGGTGTCTTTATTCCTAGTGCTTCGTCACTATCTTAATTACAAAAAGCAACGCAATAAAAACTAAAAAAGCAATCAGTATTTTATAACTTCCCTTATATACTCTTTGGTGAAGTGCTTTGTCTTTTCCGTAGGCAAAATAAGTAGCAATTACAAAACAAACAAAAAAGATAGCGGCGAAAGTCCATTGACCAGTTGTGAACATTTATTTCAAATTTTCAACAAATTTACTCAAATGTATCGGAAAGTTGTACTTTGCATCAACAATAAATTTCGACAAAAATGCAAAAACAAATCAACGCAGTAAAAGAATTTCATACTTCATTCGGACTTGGTGTTAGCCACGAAATGAAAGGAGATTTAGGAGAATCAAAAAATAGGCTTCGCTTTAACCTGATGAAAGAAGAAAACGAAGAATACCTAGAAGCAGTTCAGAATAATGATTTGATAGAAATCGCGGATGCACTTGGAGATATGCTTTACATATTGTGCGGAACCATTTTGGAACACGGTCTGCAATACAAAATAGAAGAAGTGTTTGACGAAATCCAACGCAGCAACATGAGCAAACTAGGAGAGGACGGAAACCCTATTTACCGCGAGGATGGCAAAGTACTGAAAGGACCAAATTATTTTAAACCGAGTTTTGAAGAAATATTGAGATAGTCAATTATTCTTTCGAGTCTTCATTATACCGCAGTATATGACGTCTTAAAAAACCGCCAAACATTAAAAAGAAAATACCAATCACTAATCGGTTAGGATACAATGATGAAGCTGGTCTGGTAAGCGCTATAATAAGCAAAACTAAATTAGCTAACGTAATAACAGACAAAAGAATCAAAACTACTTTTCTCATGGGGAATTGTTTATAGGTTGGTTAAAGATAGCACTTTTTTACTTACTCGCTTGAAATAATTCCAAATAAGAAGTTGCCACAAACGAACAAAGTGACTGCTGCAGCAAGCCACTATTTGCCCTGCTTATTTTTACTGTTGCTACGATAAAGTTGCCAATAATTCTCCTAAGTAATTTATAGTCATTGTGAAACCTTCTTTGAAGCCCATGTCAATCATCTTCTCCATACGTTCGAGCGATTCATTGTAAATAGTGATATTCACTTTTGTGATTCCGTTTTGTTCGCTGAAATTCAAATTCCAATCAGAGCCAGGTAATTCAGGGTTTTCAGCTGCGTCGGCAAAAGCACTATACATTTTAAAATTGGTTTTTGGACTAATGGAAGTGAATTTCTGAAGTGACCAGCGTTCCTGTCCTTCCGGGCTTACCATAGCATAAAACCGTCGTCCGCCAACTTCAAAATTCATATGTTTTGTTTTGGATTCCCAAGGTTTAGGAGCCCACCATTGGTCAAGAATTTCTTGCTTGGTAAAAGCATCCCAAACCAGTGATTGTTCAGCAGCAAATTCTCGGGTTACGAATACCGTTTTTTTTGTTTTGTCTAAGGTAAAATCAAATAGCAAATTGTTCATTTTTTTTGTTTTTTAATGGCCTGCCTGTCGGCAGACATGGTTACTAAAACTTCATCCAATTGATTGAATTGCGTTTCCCAAATTTTTCTGAATTGGGCAATCCATTTGTCTATCTCTTTCATTTGCCCTGCATTGATATGATAATAAATTTCCCTTCCCTTTTGTTCCTGCTTCACTAACTCACAGGCAGTGAGTATTTGAAGATGCTTTGAAACCGCTTGCCTGCTTGTATGAAATTCTTCTGCCATTGCATTCGGTGTCATTGCCTGCGAGGCAAGCAAAAGCAAAATTCCTCTTCGTGTTGGGTCGGCTATTGCCTGAAATACGTCTCGTCTGGTTTCCATAATAACGTTTGTGCAATTATATGGTTGCAAATATAAACGCAACTATTTAACTGCGCATTATTTTTTTCAATTATTTTTAGTAAGGGTTGAAAAGATTGGTAGAAGGTGGCGAGGTTTTTGGGAGAAGCGCAAGCGGCGCAGTTGTTACAAACGGCTGTTACCAGCTGTTTTTTTTAGCTTTAATTTTAGATTTTTTTGTTCAAGAAATATTTTTCTCATCTCTTCAATTTCTGTTTCAGATAAATTTTGCTTTGGGATTATATTTGCAGTTATTTTACTTTGGTAAATTAAAAACCAATTGTTTAATTCTTCAATTCTATTTGTTTTACTCCATTCAAGTTCAGAATTGAAACTTTCACCTTTAATTTTCAATTTTTCTTTTGATAATTCATATTCAATTGCTTCTTGAAGTCGTTGATTGGATGTGAAATTTCTTTTAGCAGTTGAGTAAACTTTAAATGGGGTTAAAAATGTTAACAAAATTCCAAAAATAAACTGCAAAACCATATTTTCATTTTGAATTATTACTCCGAAATATGATAAACATGCTCTAGTTAAAGTTAATAAACCTAATAATGTCACAAAAATTGTCCAAGGTTTTCTATAAGTAAGTGTAAAGATTAGTTTTCTATAATCTTCTAGGTTTATTTTAGTTTCGATTGTCATTTTTTTTGATGTTATGAATAAATTTGGTTTAAATTCTGATTATTATTTTTTGAACATTTTTTTAAAATAGCTGGTAACGTTCCGCCTTTAGTTTGCATTAGTAAATAAATAATTAATTTTTTATTAAAGATAAAAATTATTGCGAAACGCGAACGTGAACTTACCACAAAATTCGCACCCGAGCGAAGCGAACTGACGAAGTAATTGCGAGAAACGGCTAGCTGGCGTTTAGTTTTTTGCCATACGAGCTATAAACTTCCAAACAAACGTTTGATTCCTATTATCCTTTTTTAAAGTAATTGTAGAATCTTTTCGTTCTAAAATTTGATAACTGATAGAATCTTTATTTCCTTTCATTATCAAAAATTGACCAATATGCATTTTTGTATTACCAATTCGTTTTAAAGAATCAACGATACTATAAATACGCACATCATCAGGAGTAAAGTCTATTTTTCGAATGTTTTTTATAAATACAATTTTATGATTTCTGATGCTCATTACATTCAATGAATCTGAAGTATTAAACCATTCACCTTTTGCCAAAAGTTGTGTTTCATTGAGTTGTGAATATTTCGTTTCATTTTCACAACTGAAACAAGTTAACGACAATACCAAGCATGTTATAAAATATTTGTAATAAATGTCTTTTTCCATTTGGAATTTATTTTTTACGATACGTCCATTTAAATGACAGCTAACTCGTATATAAGTATGATAAGAATCCTTTAGTATTGCTTAGCTAATATAAGTAAAAATAGTACAAAAAGGGCGTTGTGTCAAAAAAAGCCACTCAGTAGCATGGCTTTACTAAACGAGGTAATTTACTCGTATCTGCTTCGGTTTTGCTTCGGTTTTGCTTCAGAGTGAGTCTATAGTCAGTCTATAGTGAGTCTATAAAAAACATTATTTTTTATAGACTCACTATAGAGTGACTATAAAATGATTATATATTGACACAGAAGCAGTTTCCTATCTCATCCAAAGTCGACTATTCTTATACCACTAAATGGTGCGGATAAAGGCAATCGGTTGTCACAAAAAAAACTCCAGGTTTCCCCGAAGTTCTATATCTGTAAACTGAGACTGAGACTGAACACTAAATCTTCACCGTCCATTCAAAAGTATCTTCAGCTAAATTGTATTGAATTTTAGTCAGTTTCTCTTTTAATTGCAACGCAATCGAGTTCTCTATTTTTGGTAACTCATAATAATGCTCCTGATATTGAAAGCCCACAATCGGACTAACCACCGCAGCCGTTCCTGCACCAAAGATTTCTTTTAAGCTACCGTCTTTGGCTCCTTCAATCAATTCAGAAACCAATACTGGACGTTCTTCGACCTTAATACCGTCACGTTTCGCGATATCAATAATACTTTTACGGGTAACGCCATCCAAAATTCTTTCGCTTGTTGGTGCGGTGCAAATAGTATTGTTAAATCTGAAGAAAACATTCATCGTTCCGGCTTCTTCCAGTTTTGTATGCGTAGCATCGTCTGTCCATATGATTTGTTGGAATCCTTGTTCCTGTGCCAGTTTTTGAGGATAAAATTGCGCCGAATAGTTTCCGGCTGCTTTTGCAGCACCAATTCCACCATTAGCAGCTCGACTATAATGCTCGGCAATAATCACTTTCACTTCACCCGAATAATAAGAACGGGCAGGAGATAGGATAATCATAAATCGGTATTGAGTAGATGGTTGTGCAATAACACCCGAACCAATCGCAATCATAAACGGCCTGATATACAAAGTGTTTCCCAATCCTTTTTTAACCCAATCCCTTTCCATATCAACGATGGTTTTTAAACCACCAATAAAGATTTCTTCAGGAATTTCGGGCATTGCCATTCTCACAGCCGATTTGTTGAAACGATCCAGATTTTGGTCAGGTCTAAAAAGCCAAACGTCATCGTTTTCGTCTTTATAAGCTTTCATTCCTTCAAAAATAGCCTGTGCATAATGGAAAACCTTTGCTGAAGGATCAATTAAGAAAGGTTCGTAAGCTTTGATGATTGGTTTTTGCCATTTTCCTTCTTTGAAATCACAAATCAACATATGGTCGGTAAATACATTTCCGAAGGCAAGGTTTTCAAAATCGACTTCGTTAATTTTAGAAGAATTTGCTCTAACTATATCGATTTCGCTAGTAGTTTTTAACATCATGTAATAATAGATTTAATTCAGAAAACAGTTCAAATCACTGACAATTAACATTTTACAATCTGTCTCCCGTAAATTATAGTTGTGTTGTTAGCTTTTGTAAAACTAGTAAAAATATGTTTGCATTTTGCATCGTAAAAAAAAATTGAAAACTTTTTTTAAAATGATATGCTGCTGACTGTTTCAAGGAGTAATTTCACAATAAAAACTCAAAATAATTACTTAATTAGTAATTGATTTTTTTATATTCGCATCACATTAAAAACATTCTGATGAAATCGAAGATTATTACATCAGTTCGCCTTTCAGGCTCGGGTCACGAATACCAATTAAACAATTATTAAATTATGAGTAAAAAAATAAATCTTATCTTAGTTATGTTATTCGTGTGTGTTGGAAGCACACTAATGGCGCAAAAAAAAGCCAAAGCTTTTGACAGCAAAGAATACGCATTGTTTGGCGATAAATTCAAAGTAACCAAAATTTATACTAAAAACGAAATGTTGAAAAAGTATAAAACACTTAAAAAAGGAGATACTATCACAGTACAATTTCAATCGAATATCAAAGCAGTTTGCAAAAAGAAAGGCTGTTGGATGAAACTAGAATTAGCAGGTGATGATGAGTCATTTGTAAAATTTAAAGATTATGGTTTCTTTGTTCCGTTGAATGCGGATAATAGTGATGCCATCGTAAACGGTAAAGCTTTTGTCGATGTAGAATCGGTTGAATCGTTAAGACATTATGCTAAAGACGGCGGGAAATCAGCTGCTGAAATTGCCAAAATTACAAAACCGGAAATAACGTATTCGTTTTTGGCAGATGGGGTTTACATCAAAAAGTAATTTCCCTTTCGGATGAAAAAAAAAATCGCACTTGTTTTAGTTTTTGGTATGTTTTCTTGTCAAAAGAAAGAGGAAAAGAAATGTTCTTCGGGTAAGGAAAAGAAACTGGAAATGTATCAAATGTCCGAAATGGCAGCCTTGATGGAACAAATGTATGTAGATAACCAACGCGTGAAGGAGAATATCAAAAATGGTGATACCATCGGCAAGTTTCCTGAGCATTTCCTTAAAATATATACGGCAAAATTTACTGACGAAACCGACAATGATTTGTTTTTTAAAGTAAAGGCAAAAGAATATATAGAAGCACAGCAATTGCTTTACAGCGATCCGAAAAATGTAAAAGAACATTTCAATGCCGGTGTTCATGCCTGCATTAAATGCCACGAAAATAAATGTGGTGGACCAATTCAGCGGATTAAGAAACTATACATAAAGGAATAATCTTGAAGCGCGAAATTATTCATACTAATGATGGTTCTACCACCATTCATTTGCCGGAATTGAATGAGAGTTATCATTCAAAACACGGTGCCATTCAGGAAGCCTATCACGTATTCATAAAAAATGGGTTGTCACTTTTTAAAGGACAACCCATTGCCATTTTAGAAATTGGTTTCGGTACCGGTTTGAATAGTTTTATCACTTTCGTGGAAACCAAAAAAGACAATCAAATTATTGATTATGTTGGAGTAGAAGGGTATCCGGTTGAAATGGATGAAGCCATGCAAATGAATTACCCGAATGAAATTGATGCAAATGAAGCAGCAATTTTTAAACAAATGCATGAATGCAATTGGGAACTACAGCATCAGCTTTCGGATAATTTTACGCTAACTAAGCGCAAACAGTTTTTTCAGGATATTAAGGATGTAGCTGCATTTGATTTGATTTATTTTGATGCCTTTGGTTTTAGGGTGCAACCCGAACTTTGGTCAGAGGCAATCTTTACCGCAATGTTTAAAGGGTTGAAACCAAATGGTGTTTTGGTAACCTACGCTTGCCGAACTTCAATAAAAAACGCCATGTTATCAGCAGGTTTTTCTGTAGAAAAATTAGCCGGTGCTCCCGGCAAAAGAGAGATGTTGCGCGCCACTAAAGCAGTTTAAAATTTTAACATTTATAAAGCATTAAATTTAAGGTAAATTCTAACAAGTGGAAAATAATATTTTCTACATTTGAAGTATCTATACCCGTTCTTACTTTATTATATTAATTTAATCTAAAGTCTATCTATGTCTAAATCAATGTTAGACCACACCAAGAATGTGTTGAAAAGAGTAAGTTTTGACGTCTCTCTTTTCTGCAAAGAACTTGAAAAAGCATGTAAGGTTTTGTTGCCTTTTGAATTGGAAGAATTAGCATCATGGCTTTCAAAATTTATTAAGCAAAAACCAGAACTGCAGCATTGTATGTTGCTCATTAACAATAAATAAAACTAAAAGGAACTTAAAAGGTTCCTTTTTTTATTTTCCCAATTAGGGAAACCTTACAGTTGATTGTTACGTAAATATAAGTGTAATTTTAAAACTCTATGTGATGGGACAAATGATGTATGATTATACAAAATCTTCAATTGTAAAAGTCAGTAAAAACAAAGAACTTTTTGTGAAAGAATTAGTTAAGGCGTCAAAAACGCTATTGCCTTACGAAAGAGATAATCTAATTAATTGGTTATTTTATTTTACTGCCGATAAACCGGAAATGCAAAAATGGCTATATGAGCTATTAGATAAAAATATTTTAGTAAGTTAAAACTTTAAAAAAACATTAATAATTGCATTTCATCGATAGATATTGTGCTTTGACGATATTTTTTAGTATATTATTTTGCTCAAGAACTTTTTTTAATATACTTTTACTAAACGTTCTTACAATAAGATAACCCCAAATCTTAACCAATATGCCTAGAATGATCTATGATTACACAAAATCGGTACTCGAAAGAGTAAGCTTCGATCCTGTTCTTTTTGCTAAAGAGCTTAAAAAGGCGATTAAAAATTTATTGCCATACGAAGTGGAACAATTAAAAAAATGGTTGCAATTCTTTACAAGTGAGCATCCAGAATTAAAACAATGTTTATCTGTAGTTAGTTAACAGAAAGAAAATAAGGAGTTTGTGCAAAGGCTCCTTATTTTTTTTGTAGTGGACTCACAATTTGCACATTCTGAAAGACGATTGCGCCTTTTACAACTCCGGCAATAGTACTTCTCAAAGCATCAATAATATGAATTTTCAATTCGCTTTTCGGATAAATTAAACTCACTTCTCTTGCTGGTTTAGGTTCTTTAAAATGACGCAGTTTAAGCTGGTCTTTTTCTTTTAAATCTAAAGTATGCAAATAGGGAAGTAGCGTTGTTCCTAAACCTTCATCAGCCAGTTTTATCAAGGTTTCAAAACTTCCGCTTTCAATTTGAAAATGTGTTTTTTCATTGGCAGCTACATTTTTGCACAAATTTAAAATACCATCTCTAAAACAATGTCCGTCTTGAAGTAATAAGATTTCATCAATGTTTAAATCATCTACCTCAATTTCCTGCTTTTGAAAATTAGTATGACCTTCAGGGATGTAGGCCACAAAAGGTTCGAAATATAAAACAACTTCTTTTATTTTTTCTTCTTCCAATGGCGTTGCAGCAATAGCAGCGTCTAAATGACCGTTGTTGAGTTTTATAATAATTTCGTCTGTGTTCAGCTCTTCAATTATCAGTTTTACTTTTGGGTATTTTTTGATAAAATTATTTAGGAACATGGGCAATAATGTTGGCATAATCGTTGGAATTATACCTAATCGGAATTCACCACCGATAAATCCTTTTTGCTGGTCAACAATATCCTGAATCCTATCTGCTTCGTTAACAATATTCTTAGATTGATTGACAATTTTCTGTCCAATTTCTGTAAGTTGAATAGGCTTTTTTGTTCTGTCAAAAATTTGAATGCCAAGCTCTTCTTCAATCTTCTGAATCTGCATACTCAATGTTGGTTGAGTAACAAAACATTTTTCGGCGGCTAGTGTAAAATTCTTGTATTCGGCAACAGCAAGGACGTATTTAAGTTGAGTAATAGTCATCTATAGTAAATTTTGATACAAATATAAAACCTATAAGTTTAACTTATAGTTAAAAATTCCTAAAATCAAGCTAACACATATTAATTATTCCAAAATACAATGGCATGCCTATGGTTATATTAAATGGAAAAGTTACTGCTAAAGCCATTGGAAGATATAAACCCGGATTAGCCTTTGGAACAGCAATTTTCATAGCAGCAGGAACAGCGATATAGGAAGCACTTGCTGCTAAGACAGCAAATATAAATCGGTCGCCAATTTCATTAGTTACATATTGGCTTGTGTAAGCTATAATTGAGCCATTGAACAATGGGACTAATAAAGCAAAAACTGTCGTAAACCATCCGTTTTTTATGAATTCAGAAAGTTTTTTGCCGCTTGTCATACCCATATCTAAAAGAAAAATTACTAGAAATCCTTTGAATAAATCGGTAGTAAATGGTTTTATTCCTTGCGCCTGACTATCACTGGCTAGCATTCCAATGATTAAACTTCCAACGATTAAAAATACGCTACCATTAGTAA
>JAYTGH010000123.1:0-2451 GCA_043733645.1 Flavobacterium sp.
AAAAAAGAAATTAATGAGCCTGAAAAACACAAATCAGGTTATACCCAATATTTTTCTAAAATTGATACTGGCAGAAAAACACTTTGTTTCTTTGTTCCCGGTTGCGACCATTGTCGTCAAGCGGCAAAGGAATTGACTGAATTAAAGAAAACAAATAAAAATTTTCCTGAAATTTCTATTATCTTTATGAATGAAGAAGCCGATTTGATTCCCGATTTTTTCAAAGAAGCCGGAGCAGAATATCCGTATAAGATTATCGAAGTTATCCCTTTTTGGAAAGTTTTGGGTTCAGGAAAAGATACTCCTGGCGTGAAATATTTATGGAATGGAAATGAATATAAATATTATTGGGGAATTACTGATAATAAATTTGACCCTGTTGATTATCAGAAATTAATAAATAAACCATTCTCTGAACTAAAAAAATAATTAGTTCTATTCTCTTTTTACTATATTTAAATATTAAAATTTAGATTATGATTAAATATATAATGTCCAAAAAATTTCATGAGCGAGTAATAATAGGCATTTGCTTTTGTATTGTTGTATTTGCTTTGGGCTATTTCATTTTAGATCATATCAAAACAGTTGAAGATCCGCCATTAGGAGATACTATTTATATACTCGTTGGAAGTGCATTTATATTTTGTTCTCTTCTGGGTGTAATTATAATTTTAAAATATCTTTATGACTATAAAAAGAAAAAAGAAAAACGCGAGCGAAAAAGAAAAAAGCATAAGTTATTTTATCTAAAAGATATTGATAAAGAAAAAAAACCTAATTAATTCATTTAGCCCCAAATTCAATTAAAAAATATGAAAAAAACAGTTTTATGTTTAGTGGCAATAGTTGTTGCTTATGCATTTTCAGATGTTCAGATTAATACATTTTCAAAGAACGCCTTGTCTAAAAAATTAATTACTACAGAAAATAAAGAAGTTTCATTTAAATCTATTTTAAAAAAACATTCCGGAAGAGTTACAGTGATTGAGGTTTGGGCTTCTTGGTGTGGTGATTGTGTAAAGGCAATGCCAAAAGTAAAAGAAATGCAAGCCAACAATCCGAATGTTGATTATGTATTTATCTCGATGGATAAGGCCTTTGATAAGTGGCAAGCCGGAATTGAAAAACACGAATTAAAAGGCGATCATTATTGGGCAACCGATGGCATGAAAGGTGAATTTGGAACATCAATAAATTTAGATTGGATTCCAAGGTATATTATTCTTGATAAAAAAGGTAAAATTGTAATTTATCGTGCTATTGAAACCGATTTTGATAAAATTAACGAGCAATTAAAAAAACTAGAATAATGAGACAAAAAATTGTTGCAGGCAATTGGAAAATGCACAAAAATGCTGAAGAAACAGAAGATTTATTAAATGAATTAATAGGTAAGTTGCCTCATGATGTTGAAGCACAAGTTATTGTTGCCCCAACATTTATTAACCTTGCATCTGCTGTAGATCATTTAGAATTTACCAATATTGCAGTGGCTGCGCAAAATATGAGTCAGTTTGAAAGTGGCGCATACACGGGCGAAATTTCGGCAGATATGCTGAAAAGTATAGGCGTTAATATTGTTATCATTGGTCATTCTGAACGACGTGCTTATTTCCACGAAACCGATTTTATTTTAGCGGATAAAGTAACAACAGCTTTATCACATAATATGACGGTTATTTTTTGCTTTGGAGAAGAATTAAAAGACCGACAAAATAATCAACATTTCAATGTTGTAGAGAACCAACTTCGTGATGGTTTATTCCATATTCAAGATAAAGATTGGGAGCAAATTGTTTTGGCATACGAACCAGTTTGGGCAATTGGAACCGGAGAAACGGCTTCACCGGAACAAGCCCAGGAAATGCACCGATTCATCAGAGAAACGGTTAGACAACGTTTTGCAAGTAATATTGCCGAAGACGTTTCCATACTTTATGGTGGGAGTGTTAAACCAGATAATGCAAAAGAAATTTTCTCAAAACCTGATGTTGATGGTGGATTAATTGGTGGAGCTGCCTTAAAAGCTTCCGATTTTGCAGCTATTGTAAGTTCGATATAAGAAAAATAAATTATTATTATTTAGTAAACCTTTCAATATATTTGAAAGGTTTTTTTTATTTTATTAATTTAATATTGCGTTTAATCGATTTTATTTGTTTTTAATCGAATTAATCTGTTATTTTACTTCGCCCCAAAGTCAAAACAAATGAAAACAAAATTTATCCTAATTCTTGTGCTGCTATTCTCATTGAGTAGCCACGCACAAATTGATAGTCAGAAACGATTTCAATCTGATTCCAGAAAATATTATATCTGGAACACTGAATTTGAAAAATATGAATTGAAAGAAACAGAATATGAAAACTCTGTTATTGATATTCGTGAAATTGGTTCCAAAACCAATGGCTATATTGTCATCACTATGTTAGATAATGGACAAGTACG
>JAYTGH010000124.1:0-2449 GCA_043733645.1 Flavobacterium sp.
GTTACCCATTTCATAGGAATTCCCAAAACCGGCGTAACGATGTATTGAATTATTTGTCCTGCAAACATATCTTTTTCATCTCCCGAAAGGGTTTTAAAACCCATATAATCAGGTGTTATTGTTTTTAAGTTTTTTGGGTTAGATAGGAATTCCCAGGCTTCTTTTAATGATATTGGTAGATTCTGTTTCGTATGTAAGGTGTAAATCTTCATTGCAATTTTTATGTAAAAGTACTAAGTTTTGTTTAATTATTTTAAAAAAATAATAAACAAAATATTTAAGTTATTCTTAACACACAGCAATTCATTGTATTTATAAATTTGAGAAACTTCTAAACAATCAATTCATGAAAAAAATTATTTTTGTTTTAACTGCTATAATTGCGACCTATGTTCTTAACGCTCAGGTAAAAACGCCTCAACCAAGTCCACACGCAACACTAACACAAGTTGTCGGTTTGACTGATGTAACTGTAGATTATTCTCGTCCGAGTGTAAAAGGAAGAGTTATTTTTGGCGATTTAGTTCCGTTTGGTAAGTTGTGGAGAACAGGTGCTAATGCCAATACAACAGTTTCTTTTAGCGAAGATGTAGTGATTAATGGAACTACACTTAAAAAAGGAAAATATGCATTATACACAACACCAAAAGCAGATATGTGGGAAGTTATTTTCTATACAGATTCAGACAATTGGGGAACACCAGAGAATTGGGATGCTAATAAAGTGGCTGTTTTGGTCAATGTTGATCCGGTTGCCCTCAATAATGCTGTAGAATCATTCACTATTTCGGTGGGTAATCTGGCTAATGATAGCGCTACTTTAGATATTGCTTGGGAGAAAACAATGGTTTCGGTAAAGTTTGATGTTCCAACTCAAAAAGCTGCCATGGCAAGTATTGAGAAAACATTAGCCGGGCCGACTGCAGGAGATTATTATTCTTCTGCTCAATACTTTTTCCAATCTAATGGGGATTTGAATAAAGCATTAGAGTATACAAATAAAGCGATTTCAATGACTAAAGCTGGAGAAGATGTTCCGTTTTATCAATTAAGATTGAAATCATTAATTCAGGCTAAATTGGGCGATAAAGCTGGAGCGATAGCTACAGCAAAATTATCATTAGCTGGTTCTGAGAAAGCAAAAAACAATGATTATGTTAAGATGAATAATGATAGTATAAGAGATTGGAGTAAAAAATAGCGTAACCTTACAATAAAAACCAACCACGATTTCTGTTATTGATTTCGTGGTTTTTTTATGTGATTACTTTTTGCTTTCCTTTTAAGCCGAATTGGGCAAGCATTGATAAAATGACGGTTAAGGAAGCACCGATAAAATTCAGCCACAAATAACCCAATTTTTCTTGCCCAGTTGGATAGATGTGAATGGTATAATAGTAAATGAAAAATATCGTAATCTGACTGATAACAGCGCTGTAGAAAATGGCATTGGCTTTCACAAACTTGATATAAAAACCAACCAAGAATACGCCCAAAACAGTTCCGTAGAAAATGGAGCCAACAATATTGACCAACTGAATCAGGTTTTCAAATAAGGTGCCAACGCAGGCAAAACAAATTGCAATTACTCCCCAAAGTAAGGTAAATCCTTTTGTAGCATTCACAAAATGCTTTTCAGATTTATCTCCGGTTATATTTCGTTTGTAAATATCGATAGCTGTAGTAGAAGCCAAAGCAGTCAAACCAGACGCAGAAGAAGACATCGCAGCAGAAAGGATTACGGCTAATAAAAGTCCGATTAAGCCAGAAGGTAAATAGTGCAAAATAAAATAGATAAAAACATAATCTTTATCATTTGTTTCGGACTTTTCATCAACTTTACTAATGATTACCTTGGCTTCTTCATGTAAATCCTTTTCTTTTCCTGAAAGCGAGATTAGTTTTTTTCTCAAAATCGGATTATCGTAGCCTTGATTTAAGTGATCAATATAAAGCAAGTTGAACTCTTTTTTTTCTTCGGATAATTGTGCTAATTGTTTTTCAAGTGAGTGATAATCTGCAGCATATTTCGACTTTTCAATACCAGCTTTATTTACCGGATTGAAGTTAAGCGGTACCGGATTGAATTGAAAAAAAACAAAAACCATTACACCGGTCAATAAAATAAAAAACTGCATAGGCACTTTCAGAAAGCCATTCATTATTAAACCCATTTGACTTTCCCTATCTGACTTTCCCGATAAATAGCGTCCTACTTGTGACTGATCGGTACCAAAATAGGAAAGCATCAGGAAAAATCCACCGGTTATTCCGCTCCAAAAAGTATATCTATTTTCAGGGTCAAACGAGAAATCTAGAATATTCATTTTGTCATTGGCACCGGCAATATGCATGGCATTAGAAAACGTCATGTCATTGGGTAACAAATGCAATATCAAAAAGAAAGTAACAAACATGCCTAACATGATGACAAACATCTGCTGTTTTT
>JAYTGH010000125.1:0-2445 GCA_043733645.1 Flavobacterium sp.
GTCTTGTTCTATTTTTTGCTCAGATTCTATTATTCCTTTGATGAAAAGTATTTTTCCTGAAAATGATTGCATTTCATTTATGAGTTTTTCTTCCAAAAAAGTGCGCTGTGGTTCCGGACCCGAGAGTATAACCATTAAATCATATTTTATTGGCAAATCTTTTTTCTCTAATCGGCTTAACGGGCCAAGATATTTTAGATTTAATGAACTATTCTTCAAATGTCCCAGTTTGCCTGATAAGTTAGAGTTTTCCTTTGTATCCGGAATCCAACATTCGGTAAACTTTTTGATAAAATGTTGATGCAACATACTCGAAATCCAAGTGGTTTTTCCGGACAAAACAGTGAGCTGATGCGTAATGAAAACACTTGGTATCTTTTTGCTATAAACGCCCAATCGATTGTCCGAAATAATGCCTTGTAGATTAAAATCAATAACCCATTTTTTGACCATTTTCTTTTCTGCAAAAATGGCTTCAAACAGTTTTGGGATATTGGCAATCAATTTCCATTTAAAATGAGCTCCGTTTTTGGCATATTCAATTTCATAGGAAGGCAATTCCTGCAATTGCAAATGAGGGAATTCTTTTTGAAGCAGTTGCAAAGCCACTCCATCGGAAGCCAAAATAGGTGTAAAACCATTTTTTTCCAACTCACGAATAATAGGAATACACCGTGTAGCGTGACCTAAACCCCAATTCAAGGGTGCAACAAGAATGTTCTTTTTCGAATTTTCCAAGCAGTGAAATTACGGTTTTAACTTTGCAAAGTAAAAAAGATTTTGAATAGTTTATATTTCCTTAATTTTACCAAAAAAACAAGTTTGTGGGAAGTAAGAATAAATTAAAGCGGTTTAAGGAAAACGAAACTTTTGAAAACGTTTTTCAACCAACAAGAGAAGAAGTTGTAGGCGGAGAATTTCCACTAAAAGGAAAATGGAATTCAGATTTTTTCAAAAATGACAATCCAATACTAATTGAACTGGGGTGTGGTAAAGGCGAATATTCAGTTGGCTTGGCAGAGCGTTATCCCGATAAAAACTTTGTCGGAATCGATATAAAAGGAGCTCGTTTCTGGCGTGGCGCTAAAACAGCTGTCGATGGCGGAATGTTCAATGTGGCTTTTGTCCGAACGCAGATTGAGTTAATCAATTTCATTTTTGCCGAAAATGAAGTCGATGAAATCTGGATTACGTTCCCCGATCCGCAAATCAAATACAAACGCACCAAACATCGAATGACCAACTCTGAATTTTTGCAATTGTACAAGAAAATCCTAAAACCAAACGGCGTTGTAAACCTCAAAACCGATAGCGAATTCATGCACGGCTATACACTTGGGTTGTTGCATGGCGAAGGGCACGAAGTTTTGTATGCCAACCACAATGTATACAAAAATGAAGGCGCACCAAATGAAGTAACGGCTATTCAAACGTTTTACGAAAATCAATATTTGGAAATCAACAAGGCAATTACGTATATTCGTTTCAAAATCAAATAAATGCTGTTTTTTTTACCACTTGTTTTAGGTTTTTGCATTGCTTTTTTGGCGGTTATTCTTCCGGGTTTAATCAACATGACAGCAGCAAAAATCAGTACACAGGAAGGTAAAAATGAAGCTTTAAGTTTTGCTGCCGGCACTTCGGTAATCATATTTTTTCAAACCTTTATTGCCGTACTATTTGCCCGTTTTATCAGCAATCATAATGAAATTGTTTCCACACTTCAGGAAATTGGCATTTTAGTTTTTTCCTTGTTAAGCATCTATTTTTTCTGGATTGCCAAAAAACCAAAGAAAATCAAAACCGATAGCAAAGTCAAAGGAAAATCGAACCGTTTCTTTTTAGGAATGTTGTTATCCACTTTGAATTTATTACCCGTTCCGTTCTATGTTTTTGCGAGTATGAGTTTAGCGGCTTCGGGCTATTTTAGTTTTGATACAATTCCAATCACTTCATTCGTGATTGGCGTTGTGTGTGGTTCGTTTACTGTTTTTTATATCTACATCGTAGCATTCAAAAAAATCGAAAAGAAAACGGAGTTTCTAATGCGAAACATCAACACCATCATTGGTTCGGTAACTACTTTTATGGCGGTTGTAACACTGTTTAAATTGCTGTATAAATAATGGAAGCTAATTTTTTTGAAAGAGTTTATGCTATCGCAAGGCAAATTCCGGAAGGTAAAGTCACCTCTTATGGCGCCATAGCCAAAGCCCTGGGAACAGCTCGTTCCGCCCGAATGGTAGGCTGGGCAATGAATGCGTGTCACAATATGGATGACGTTCCGGCACATCGGGTTGTAAACAGAGTAGGACTACTTTCAGGTAAACACCATTTTGACGGAACCAATTTAATGCAACAATTATTAGAAAACGAAGGAATCGAAGTCGTAGATAACAAGATTGTAGACTTCGAAAAGCATTTTTGGCAACCGGAAATTAGTGG
>JAYTGH010000126.1:0-2444 GCA_043733645.1 Flavobacterium sp.
TCTAAAAATGTTGATGGCAATGGTTGGGGCATTTTAGGCTATCAACCGTATTCGCAGAAACTAACGATTTTGCAGTGTGAAAATCACGAAAAACTAACGCAATGGGGTGTTATTCCATTATTGGTTTTAGATGTTTGGGAGCACGCTTACTACCTAAAATACAAAAATAAACGCACAGATTTTGTCGACGCTTTATTCAACATCATTAATTGGGACAATGTAGCTGAAAGATTAGCTGTTGCGAAGAAAATATTTTGATAATTATTTTATTCGAATAAGCCATGTAATTGTGGTTAAAATTTAGGCGGTAAAGTTAATTCAACCTATTTGTAGCACTTTATTAATGCAATTCAACCAATAGGTTGAATTGTGCTTTTTTATTTTGCCGCTTCATAACAAACAGCTTGATAAACCGTATTCTTAACTATTCTTCCTTTTGCACCGTTTTTGCCTAACACTTGCGCGTGAAATTGCCATGGTCTAACTTAGTATCAGGTAATATAACTTTCCAAATAGTTTTACCTGTTTTTTTTGCGAGGGTGTTCAGATAAGTATTTCATTTGATAAAAAGCATATTGTAGATCAATTTTTTGTAAAAATTCGACACACTTAATTTAACACTCTCGTTAATTTACTGAAGGGTATCAATGCTCTCTTTGTTTTTAAGAAATGCGTGAATTTTTCAACTATTTTATATAATCGTGTAACACTTCTTGTAATCAAACACGTCACCTTTACAAGGTTGTGAAAATGACTTCACACTTGATGCTGTAAAATAAAATCCATTATGAAAATTAAAAAAATTATCCAAAACAGTTTAATCGTTGCACTCTTCTTGGCTTCATTTTCATCCTACTCACAAATTTCCTATGCCTATATCACAAATTTTAATGACTCAACTATTTCGGTCATAGATTTGAACAAACTAGAAAAGATTAAGGATATAGTTACTGGAAAAAATCCTCACGGAGTAGATGTTTCACCCGACGGAAAGTGGGTCGCTGTAAGTAACGAAGGAAGTAATACCGTTTCTATTATTGATGCTGCTACGAACAAAGTGGCAAAAATAATTTCAGTCGGCAATCACCCCAACCAATTGGCATTTAGTTTTGATGGAAAAAAACTTTTTGTTACTATTAACGCAGATAATGAACTAAGTATCATTAATGTGATTGATTGGAAAAAAGATACTACAATAACCGTCGGAAGAAATCCGCATATTGTGCTGCCATCGCCTGATGGCAAATTTGCTTATATCACACTTGAAGGTGATGAAAAGGTAGTGATATTGGATATCGTTACACTAAAACTAACAGGTGAAATTCCTGTTTTCGGCTGGCCTCGCATTCCATCCATTACTTCCAATGGTAAAACACTTTATCTTTCGCTTCGTTGGTTCAATGGGGCTTTGATTATTGACACTGAAAAAAAGCAAGTAGTTAATTGGATACAACTTACACAAACCGATATATTTACAGTTGAAGGCAAAGCATCTCACGGAATACAACTTTCTTCTGATGGCAAACAACTTTTTATAACAAGTCAGGTTCGAAACAGTGTAAGCATCATTAACACAGAAACTAAAAAACTTATAAAAGAAATTACAGTTGGTACAGACCCAAACTGGATTGATTTTACTAATGATAGGAAATATGGCATTATAAGTAATACCGGAAGTAATAATGTTTCAATAATTGATTTACAAAAAAATGAAGTAGTTAAAACCATTCCAGTCGGACTCGCACCCAAACGATTGAAGGTCGCTATGATTAAAAATTAAATTTAATAATCACTTGACTACATCCATTTCAAGCTGGAATTTGAACTGAAAAGTATGAATAATTTATTGATAAATAGATTTATTTTTCTTTTTCTTTCCGTCTCATTACAAAGTTTTGCTCAAAGTGGCGGCCCCCCAATGCTTACTCACGGAACAGGAACACCAGGCAACAAGAATTGGGAAATCAACACTTCATTTAATACAGAATTTTCTGAACAATCTGTATTTACAGTTCCTCTGCTTGACTTTAATTATGGAGTGAAAGAACAGACACAACTAAAATTTGAAATACCCTACCTAATTACTAAAACAGAAAACAAAAACTTCTCATCAGGTATAGGCGATGCAATAGTAGGAGTAAAACACAGGTTAGTTAACGAGGAAGCACATTTTATTTCTTTTTCAGTATATCCTCAAATTGAATTTTCATTTAGTAAAGGCGGTCACACTCAATATAAATTGCTCATTCAATTTAAAAAAACTATTGGTAGATTGGTTGTTTGTCAGGAGTTAGGATATATCTATGTGCAGCAAAATCCGAACTTCTTTATGAGCGACACTCTTGCAGGATTTAAGGTTTCCTCTCAATTTGAAATTATGTGCGAATTATTTTTTGAAAAAATTATTCCGATGAACAATCCGGATGGATTATTTAACTTTGGAG
>JAYTGH010000127.1:0-17266 GCA_043733645.1 Flavobacterium sp.
CCATAATAAGACGCAATCGCAGCTTTGCTGTTTTGTTTTTTATTCAGATAAACAAAAAAGACTTTGTCTGTAAAATCAGGTTTGAAATTTACTTTTTCAACTACTGCTTTTCCATTGACCAAATGATATAAAATTGGGCTACTATTTTGAGCGCAGGCGATATCATAACCGCTACCTCCAAAACTCCTTTTTAGCAGCTCAAAAGCATCTATTTTGAGCCATTGGGCAATGTTGTTGACTAAAGTAGAAGAAGTGCCTAAACCCCAAAATTTCGGAAACGTCAATTCGGTTCGGATAGTATATCCTTTTGCCGTGGTGATAAAATCAGAATTCATCAAATAGGCTTCGTGCAGAATTTCAATTAAGGTATTTTTGATAGTTGCGGCATCATCAAAGCGTTCTTTTCTGATGATAGATGAAAACGGAATAGTGTCCTCGAACCAAATGCTTCCATCACTATCAAAACTTCTCCAATGGATAATTTGTCCTTCGGATTCTTCAATGATTAGATTTTGACCAAACTTTGTAGGCAATGCAAAAGCTTTGGCACCATCAAGCACCAAATATTCTCCTGTGATGAGTAGTTTTCCGTTACTATAAAAAGTTTGTTTCATTGTCATTGCGAGGTTACGAAGCAATCTTAAACTATTTTCTTAATTTCTCAATAAATTCAACTACCGAAGCATGTGAAATGGAATTGCTTTCAAAATAAGTTTTAATTATTTTTCGCTCTTCGGCTGTGGTTTGATATTGATTCAGAATGTTATTGATGTGCATTTTCATGTGTCCTTCTTGAATTCCGGTTGTTGTTAGTGAACGAAGTGCCGAAAAATTTTGCGCTAAACCAACAACAGCAACAAGCTGCATTAATTCCTTTGCAGTTGGTTTTTCCAGAATTTCCAAAGCTATTTTCACTAATGGATGTAGCGAAGTCAAACCGCCAACAGTTCCTAATGCTAACGGAATTTCCATCCAAAAAGTAAATATTCCGTATTCGATTTTGGCATGAGATAAACTCGAATAGTGACCATTGCGGGAAGCATAGGCATGAACACCAGCTTCGACAGCGCGGAAATCATTTCCTGTTGCCAAAACTACAGCATCAACGCCATTCATTATTCCTTTGTTATGTGTAACGGCTCGGAAAGGTTCAATCTCGGCAATGCGCACAGCTTGGACAAATTTTTCAGCAAACTGTTGTGGATTTTCTATTTTCTTTTCGGCTAAATCTTCCACTTTACAAGAAACTTCGGCGCGAACAATACAGTTGGGAACATAATTAGAAAGTATGCTCATCACGACAGTGATATCGCTTTCCAAATCATTGAAATCAGCATAATTTTTTGCTTCTTCTTTCAGTGTCTTTGCCAATTGTTCAAGACAAGAATTGATAAAATTCGCACCCATGCTGTCTTTGGTTTCAAAAGTCGCATGAAGCTGAAAGTAGTTTTCTAATTCAGTCGTTTTATTTCGAAGTTCCAAAGATGTGATTCCGCCGCCACGCTTTTGCATGTTTTTGGTAATGCTTTCTGTGGAAGCTATCAGATTCTCTTTTATTGTATTGAAAAACGATGTAAGTTTAGCTGAATCCCCTTTGAACAGAAAATGCACCTGCCCTATTTTTTCGGTGTTTAAAACGGTGGCTTTAAATCCGCCACGAGTGCTCCAAAACTTGGCCGATTTGGAAGCTGCTGCCACAACCGAACTTTCTTCGATAACCATTGGCACCGAATAATATTTGCCATTGATTAGAAAATTCGGCGCAATTCCCATTGGTAAATAAAAATTGGAAATCGTGTTTTCTACAAACTCATCGTGCAGTTGTTGCAGCTTGGCATTGCTGTTCCAATATTGCTTTATCGTTGCAATGGCTTCTGTTGGATTGGCAAAATATTCCTTTGCAATCCAATTGATTTTTTCTTCTTTTGTCAGTTTTGAAAATCCTGCGATTGCGTTATTCATAGTAGATAGTAGGTGAATTAATCAATAACAAATATAGTTTATTCGCTTGTTGATTTTGGCATATTATTTTTTTGATTTAGTTAAAAACCAATCCATTTTTTCATGTTACAAAACTACTATTCTAAAGTTTTTACAGCAAATGATTTTTGTTTTATTTGTAAAACAAACGAGCCACATATAAAATGTGGCTCGTTCCAAAATTAATCATTACTAACTCTAACCTTATTGTTTAATTAATTTCATTGTTTTTGAAATATTGTTACTATCGATAGCTTTTACTAAATAAACGCCATTACTCAAATCGTTTACATCAAATTGGTATTCTTCTGAGATAGCATTGTTAAATGATTTTACTAATTGACCAGTAATAGAGTACACTTCAACTTTAGCCACTTGTCCTTGAATGCTGAAGCTTCCCTTGGTAGGATTAGGGTATAAACTTACCATATTGATAAGGTTAAAATCAGTATTACCTAATGTAGCAGGCTGATTTCCATAGACTCTGAACTGACCTGCGCCTAAGCTGATAGCAGCTGTTTGGCTGGCAATTGTAGTTGGTGTATTATCCATCAGATTGTACCATGTTCCTATATAAGGAAAATCAGGAGTGATATTTAGTGTTGAAGTTCCAAAATTTGCTAGGATAACCACATTTTTCAATTGAGATGCTGGTATGGAATTATCATATACATAAACCCTTTGCAGTAAATTATTTCCGTTAGGGCTAACTGAATAGCTACCGTTAAATACGGCATTATCTCTTTTAAGCTGGATAAATTTAGCCCAATTGTTATAAACAGCAGCACGTTGTGAAACACCTAACCAGTTATTGGTCCATTGCGGCTGTGGTTTGGTTGCCAATTTACAATCTCCAGTTGTAGCATCTACCTCTGTATTGACTGTGTTATCAGTACAGGTGTATATAGAAACATTCATTCCCAAATCACCGAAACCATATATCATTTTTGGCCCAGGTACTAATAATGAAGTCGCACCAACAGCTGACATACGCGTTAAGCAGTTATTTAAGCTCCCCACAGGAGGAGTAGTCCCCGATCCGACTCCATAAGTTATTCCGGAATACATTAATCGTTCCTTATCATGACTTTCAGGATAACCAATTAATCGTTTAGCTGTAAAACCATGTGCATCGCTACCAATTCTGGTGATGTCCGCTCCTGTCGTATATCCTTCCATTAATTGTGAATAGGCGTAGGTCATTTCTCCCCACATCATCACTCCTTTGCTAGGTGTTTCTCCAATTCTGTAATTAGCCCATTGTTGTTCTTCACTGTCGATACCTAAGTGTTCAAAAATAACATATTGATAAGGATCCAGTGACCACTCATAATCGGCATACTCCTTTAATACGGCAACTCTGTCTGCTTGATAAGCATTGGTACAAGTGTCATCGCCAGAAGAACAGGCTTGCGTAAATCCTTTGGTCAAATCCCAACGGAATCCATCAATTTTAAACTCATTAGTCCATTGTTTAATTACTCTCTTTACAAAGTATTTTGTATAAGCGGATGAATGATTGAAATCATTTCCTACTCCGTAACTGTGTTTGGCTACTGTATTGAAATAAGGATTGTCAGTAGCTGGTGCACCATAACCCGTGTTAGTAGGGTCGCTTTGCCACATTCTTACTAAAGGACATCTTCCAAAAGCATGGTTTAGGGCAATGTCAAGAATAACCGCAATACCATTTTGGTGACATAAATCTACAAACTCCTGCATTTTTTCCTTAGCGCCATAAAATTTATCTAAAGCCAAATGGAAAGCAGGGTTGTATCCCCAGCCTTCATTGCCTTCATATTCCATTACAGGCATTAATTCAATTGCACCTATTTTAAGATTCTTAAAGTAATCTATTCGGTTAATTAAAGACTGGAAGGTTCTGCTTGCATCAAAATCCCTTATTAAAACTTCATATACTATTAAATTATCTTTATTAGGTTTAACGAAACTTGTTGTTGCGCTGCTCCAAGGATAAGGTGTTTGCCCAGTTTGTAAAACGGTAACCTCAAATTGCTGTCCTGTTGGATAAACAGGCATATTCGGATAATTAGCTGCCGGAATAGAGGAGTCATCATAAGGAGAAAGCACTAATGTAGAATAAGGATCTGCTACTTTTATAAAAGCCTGTGAATTGGTTGTTGGTGTTTGGTCAACCACCCAATATTGATAGGTATAATTTACTCCTGGAGTCAAACTTGTAAGTTCTAACCAAAATTTACCTGTAGAAGGATCTTTTTTCATAGCATAACTGCTATCGGGTGTCCAGTTATTAAAGCTGCCAGCGACATATACGAAATCTTTCCCAGGAGCTGTTAAAACAAGCGTAGCTCTGGAAGTGTCTGAGGAATTATAGTTAATACCATCTTCAAGTCCTAAACCCAATGCTTCATTTACGGTAGTAGGAACTACAATAACCTTAAATTTTTTAGTAAATGTTGTTATGCCCTGAGTTATTTTTAACTCATAGCTTTTATTGCTTGTTATTCCATTATCAGAATATGCAAAAGAAGTTCCCGATGCCGTATTTATGCTTACACCATTTGCAAATAAATTATAATCTGATGACCCATTGGTATTACTGGCAGAGATGGATAGGTTTTGTCCCGAATTAATAATTGTTGTAGTATTTTCGGTAGGTGTTACCAATGTGGACTGAAACGCTCCGACATTTAAAAATGTATCAGCAGTTTGTGCACTTCCTGCTGCGTTTCTAAAAACAACGCAAATTTGTGTAATTGAGCTAGTACCCGGAACTCCAAAGTATGTATATAAATCAGGGCTTAATGTTAAGGAATAAGTTGTTCCCGATACTAAAGTTAAAGTAGGCTGAGTTGTATTATTACCCCATGTTCCTTTAACGCCGGTCCATTGCACTCCATCTACAGTCAGTCCTATATGGGCATATATGATTCCTGTGTAACTAGCTAAGGGTGTTCCCGTTTTGTTAAAATTAAGTGTTACAACTCCTGAAGCAATTGCTGGGGAAGGTGTAGTTGTTATTTGGGAAAAACTTATTGCCGAAAACAATAAAAAAAATAAAACAAATTTTTTCATAGCATTTATTTTGTTAAAAAAGGGCTACTCATTAGAATAGCCCTTTTATTATTTTAATTTAAACTTAACTATTGTAAAGTGATAGTGTACGAAGTTGGAGGCATTCCACCAACTATTGAAGTACTAAAATTAGCAACAACTAAATAAGTTCCAGTAACGGGAACCGGAATATTTGAACCGTTGCCATCTAAAACCCCATCATTACCATTATCTCCAAAATTTACTGACCATCCGTCATCCAACCTGAATTTAAATTCCTGACCCCCAATCAATGGCATTGTAATAGAATACAAATGGGTAGATAAACTATAATCCATATTAGTATCTGAACCCCATCCAGTAGGTGTAGCACTACCTATAATACCCCAATTTGGCCAAGCTGGATAAGGAGTCATATTTAAAGTGATGGCATTAGATGTTTGTGGAAGGGCAGCTAAACTACCAACAGTAGCTTTGATACGCACATCAACAGCACCCGCAATAAATGGAGCAATACCTGCATCAAGGGCAGCTGCATTTAACTCACCAATTGAAAATGACTTGAATTTATCTGTAGTAGTAGCTACCACAGTAGGCGATGCAAAATCATTCCCTGCTGAGTCAAATTCAATACTGTAATTTACCACAGTTTGAGTCCCATTATAAGCAGCAAAATCCCAAACAATTGTTGTAGCTGGATCATTTGGTGAATTGTGATCAAGCGCAATGTTAACAGATGAAGGTGTTTTTAAAACTGGGGCTGTATTTTCAGACACGGCTGTTCTATCTTGAACATCATCTGTACAAGATAAAACAGTTAAGCTTAGAAAAGCAATTAGAAGTCTAATACTATTTTTCATATTTATTTCTTTTAAATTATAATTGTGTAATTGTATACGTTAACCCAGAAAAATCAGTGGTAATATAATAAGTCCCGGGAGCTGCAATAGCAATGTTAGAACCACCATTATCTAAACTCAGGTTGTTTCCGTCATCACCATAATTAGTTCCCCAATCATGATTTAATCTGAATTTGAAACTTCCAACAGTCATTCTCATAATAATTGAATACTTCCCTGTAGACGGATTATAATCCATCAGGGTATCTGAACCCCAACCTGTCACTGTAGCATCACCAATAATACCCCAAGCATCTGTGATTGGTGTTATTGTATATGTGTGGTTTGTAAAGTCTGCAACAATGGTATAATTACCAGCTGTCACAGGTATATTACTCCCATTAGCTTCTAATGAAAGGTTATTTCCATCATCGCCATAGTTTACTGTCCAGCTATTGTCTAATCTAAACTTCATTTCACCTGTTGTTAAACCTAATGAAATAGAATAAGTTCCCGTCATTGGGTTATAAGTCATAGCTGTGCTGTTATCCCAACCTAGTGGAGTAGCACTTCCAATGATTCCCCAGTTCGGCTGATAAGGTGTAACCTTAAGCGTGTAGAAGTTTGAACTTCCTGCTGAAGAAGTGATGCGAACATCCATCTGACCTTCAGTTAAAGGCGCCAAACCTAAATTCTTAGCAACAGTATCTAAATTACCAACTGTAACATCAAAAAAGTGTTCTGTTGTTGTACCTATTGCTACAGGTGTTGCAAAACTTGTTCCTCCTACTGCAGCTTCAACTGTGTAAGTTACAGTTGTCCCTGTTGCATTAGCACTATCAGTCCATACAAAAGTAGTCGCGAGGTTCGTTAATTTAGTCCCGTCAACAACAATATTAAAACTTGAATTAGGCGCAAGTAATTTTAAACCTGAAGCCGTTGTAGGATCTCCCGTTTTCTGCACATCTTCTGTACATGCCGAAAAAGATAGTAGACCTATAAAAGCTATTAATAATTTAATTGAGTTTTTCATAATTATTTATATTAATATCCTGTGTTTTGAGTCAAATTATGGTTCGATCTAAGCGAGTTATCCGGTAATGGGAATACTTTAAAGTTCTCTGAAATAGAAGTCCCATTCAAACTGTTTCCTTTCCAAGCCCAGTTATACCCTGTTGTGTATTTTCCAAAACGAATCAAATCCTGTCTTCTGTGTGCTTCCCAGTGTAACTCTCTTGCTCTTTCATCTAATATGAATGCTAAGTTAGCGGAAGTTACCGGAGCACTATTGGCACGAGTTCTTAAATCATTTAAATAACCTAAGGAAGTCGCGTCTGCGTTTGGAGCAGCAGTATTATTTGTAGCACCATCATTTCTCATTTGAGCTTCTGCATACATTAGGTAAACGTCAGCTAATCTGAAAAGAGGGAAATCAGTATCCACAAAAGTAGAGTTTATCCCTGCTACACCTGCAGAAGTTTTGTTTGAATATTTAGATAAGATATACCCTTGACTCTGAGTTGAAATATTCGCTATATCAATCGCTCTTGAGCCTGCGAAAATAGTATTTCTGGTATCAGTAGAGAATTCAGCACCGTCAAATTTCTGAACAAACTGTTTTCTAAGTCTTAAGGCACCACCCCAACCGCCAACACCAAGTGCTGAGCCATTGTTCTCAAGAGAACCAACTTCACCATTTATGATAACTGTTGTTGCGCCATAATTTTGAGTATGCTGCCCATCAGACTGAAGTGTAAAGATCATCTCTGACGAGTTATTGTTATCTGAAGTAAAGTTATACAGGTAATTAGGGTTTAAGGTATATCCTCCGGCCATAATATTATTACACTGTGTCATACATTCCGCATATTTTGGTGTTCCAATATATACTTCTGCATTTAAATAAATTTTAGCCAAAATCATCTGAGCTACTCCTTTATCAACTCTGCCATACTCATTGGTTCTTGCCGGTTTTAAATCTGGCATAACAGCATTCAATTCACTTTCTACAAATGCGAATAATTGAGCTCTGTTGTATTCTGGTCCTGCAAAATTAAGAGGATCATTTTCCGTAATGAAAGGTGCCTTACCAAATAAGTCCATCAAATTATAATAAGCCAATGCTCTTACGACTCTCACTTCTTGTCTGTACAAGGCAATATCTGCTAGGTCTGTAGCATTTGTAATTCCTCTTGACGCCAGTTTCTCAGGAGTAGATTGTCTTAAAAAGTCATTTGCAATAGCTACTTCAGCCATCGTTCTACTGAACATACCCAATAAAATTGGATTAGCGGAAGTCCAGGTATTTCTTTGCAATTCGGCAACTCCTTCGTCACCTTCGTAGCTCCAAATTACCTCATCTGTAGTCAAATCTTGTAGATAGAATAAGCATCTACCGAATTGACTTGTTCCAGCATCAATCCCTGAAAGGAAAGATGAACCTGCATCACCCGTACCGGTTAATGATAAATTACCATAAACCCCGGCAAGTGCCTGTTTGTATCCTTGAGGTGTTGAAAATAAAACCTCAGGATCTTGTAAGTTTGGATCAGTCGGAGCTGAATTCAAGTCAGAAGTACAAGACTGTAGACCTGCAAACAATACAATAGATAAAATTAATGTTACTTTTTTCATATTCTTTTTTTTTTAAAATTTTACATTTGCTCCAAATAGCACTTGACGTTGTCTTGGGTAAATAGTGGTATCAACACCATTTTTTCCTCCATCAACTTCAGGATCTAAGCCACTATATTCAGTTATTGTAAACACATTTTGACATCCGGTATATAATCTTAAAGAAGCTTTACCCTCTAACCATTTAGGGAATGTATACCCTAAAGTAATATTATCCATTTTTAAATACGATCCGTTTTCTACCCAGATATCAGACAAAGGTAGTTTAGAATCTGATTTAGTAACGAATCCCGTTTCAAGTACGTTAGTTGGAATATTTCCTGCAGCATTTCCAGTATTTAAATTTTGATATTGCGCTCTTCCCGCATTAACAGCATTAAAAATTCTGTTACCAAGACTAGCTCTTAAGTTAAATGAAAAGTCAAGATTTTTATAATTCATAGTAGATGCAAAACCAAAAGTTACTTTAGGTGCATTGTTTCTATAGATATACTTATCTTGAGCATTAATAATACCATCACCGTTTAAGTCGGCATAAGCTCCTTCAATCGGTTTACCTGCAATATCATATAACTGCTTGTAAACAAAGTATGAATAAGGCGCAAATCCCTCTCTAAAAATTTGTCCTTGAGTACCTGTACCTGTTATATTATCTCCAACTCTAATATCTGCATTATTAATCAGTTCAGTAATTTTTCTATCAAAATGAGTAGCATTGAAATTCATATTCCAATTAAAATTAGTTGATTTTACAACATCGGCGTTGATACTAAACTCAATTCCTTTTGTAGTGAATGCTCCAACGTTTTGATAAACTGCGTTTGAAAAGTTACCTCCATCAGCAACTGGTCCGTAAACCAATAAGTCTTTAGATTCTTTATAAAAAGCATCTACTGCTCCATTTACCCTGTTATTAAAAAATCCATAGTCAAGTCCCGCATTATAAGTTGTAGTTTGCTCCCATTTAATAGCTGGGTTAGATGGAGTTGCAACAGAAATTGGAGTAGGTACAGTTCCAAAATAGTACTGTGATGTACCACTTCCTGTTTGATAACTTTGTAGGTAAACGGTTGCATTAAGATTATCACCACTTGATATATCTTGTTGTCCTGTTACACCCCAGCCTAATCTTAATTTCAAATCGGATATTGTTTTACTTTCCTTGAAAAAATCTTTATTGATTCTCCAAGCAAAACTGGCAGCAGGGAAATTTCCAAACTGATTGTCCTTTGCAAATCTTGATGAACCATCTCTTCTGTAAGATAAGGTCAACAAATATTTATCATTATAGTTAATATTAGTTCTACCAAAGAAACCAATTAAAACCACTGGTGTCTGTATTTTAGATTGAGGAAAACCTGTAGGTCCTCCTGGAGTTAAAATATTCCCTGTCGCATAAGTGTTTTTCTCAAATTTTTGATACGAATAACCTGCTGTTAAATCAAAAACAGTTTTACCAAATGTTTTATTATAAACTAAGTAAGCATCCAATAATTTGTTCTTTTTATTTGATGATGAATATTCCTCAGTTCCGTATGGAATATTATTGTTTTGTGCAGCTGAAGCGGCATTAGTTCCAACATTTTTAGTTCTTGATCCTGTACCTTGATCAAAACCTGCATTTATCACTGCTCTAAGATCAGGGAAAAAGTGTAACTTATAGTCAAGTTCAATATTTCCGAACAACCTATCATACTGTCCAAGATCGAATGTTTGCAATAATTGAGCAACTGGGTTTCTTGGTGTTTGAGTTATGAGCGAATTATCTGAAGTGTTATAGTATTCATGAAACCCTCCATAAGGAGAAGCTGTATCATAAACCGGCTGCGTGGGATCGTAAGCGATTGCCGCACCTTCAACAGCGTCAGCAAAACGATTGTGTTCATTAGAGTAATTTGCATTTAATCTAATTTTTAAATGATCTTTAAATAATGTAGGATTTAAAGCCAAGCCAAATGAATTTCTATTAAACGAGTTTGTCAATCTTAAACCTTCTTGATATGTATTCCCTACGGTTAAACGTGAAGGAATAGCATTAAATAAATTACCTCTTATAGATATATTGTTATCTACGTAATCTGTTCTTCTATAGATTTCTTTTTGCCAATCCGTATTAGCAGTTCCTAACTTAGAAAGTACTTCAGGAGCATTAGCAGTCACAACTGCTCTAAACTGGTCAGCGCTGAAAACGCCAACGGTATTGGCTACCTTACCCGAGCCATATTGGAAATTATAATCAACAGCTAATTTTTTAGTTCCTTTTTTTGTTGTAATAAGGATTACACCATTTGAAGCTCGTGATCCATAGATTGCGGTAGCTGAAGCATCTTTCAATACGGAGATAGTCTCTACAGTATTTGGGTTAAGAGATGCTAAAAACGAAGTTGAACCAGTACCTGTATTGTTATCAATTGGTAAACCATCGATAACAATTAATGGGTCATTAGATGCATTTAAAGAGGCTCCACCTCTAATTCTAATCTCTGATCCAGAACCAGGAGAACCTGTGGTGTTTACTGTAACGCCAGCAAGTCTACCGTTTAATAAATTCTCAGTGGTTACAATGGCGCCTTTGTTAAAATCTTTTGTAGACAAGACAGCTACAGATCCAGTAGCGTCTTTTTTCTTCACAGATCCATACCCTACTTGAACTACCACTTCTTGCAACTGGTTAGCACTCTCATTCAGGCTGATACTGATAGATTTTTGTCCTGAGAAATTAACTGTTTGAGCGTCATAACCGATAAAAGAAAAGACTACTTTGTCTCCACTTTTTAATCCTCCCAATTGGAATTTTCCATCAAAATCTGTTGAAGTGCCCTTGTTAGCACCTTGAACGGTTACATTTACTCCCGGTAGTGGTTGGTTTGATTTACTATCAACTACAGATCCGCTTAAAGTGCTCTGAGCCAGAGCGCCAAAAGGCAGTAATAAGAATAAAAATAACAACTTTTTGTAAATTGTTTTCATACATTTTGTTTAGGTTAAAAAATAATTTTGTGCTTATACTTTGACTTCGAACGTTAAATTTATGTAAAAATTTCAACTTCTATAAAAAACAGCTGTTAAATGTGCTCCGAAAACGTTTGCGTGTTGAAAACTTTTTGGTTTTTCTAATTAATTAACACTAAAATTGATAGAATAAAAAATATCATATATCTTTATTCAGAAATCAGTATTTATCACATTCACAAAATGAAAAGAAAAGTAACGCTAAAGCAAATTGCCAAAGAGCTAGACGTATCAATATCAACCGTATCTAAATCGCTAAAAAATAGTCTAGAAATCAGCGAAGACACCAGACAAAAAATACAGGCATTTGCTAAATTATACAACTACAAACCAAACAATATTGCTTTGAGTTTAAAAAACAGAAAAACAAAGACAATTTGTATTATTATTCCTGAAATTATTCATCATTTTTTCGCAACCGTAATTAGCGGTGTTGAAAACGTTGCCAATGAAAATGGTTATAATGTGCTAGTTTGTTTATCAGACGAATCTTTTGACAAAGAAGTACTTAACATGGAAATGTTGGCCAATGGAAGCATCGATGGTTTCATCATGTCATTATCAAAAGAAACCCAACAAAAGAAAGATTTTCATCATATTGTAGAAGTCATCAATCAGGGAATGCCGGTAGTCATGTTTGACCGGGTTACGAATGACATTTTGTGTGATAAAGTAATCATCGACGATGATTTAGCTGCCTTTAATGCCACTCAATTTCTTATCGATAAAGGATTTAAAAAAATAGCTTTGATAACAACTGTTGACTATGTAAGTGTTGGCAAACTAAGAACTCAAGGATATGTTAAAGCACTAAAAAACAACGACATAAACGTTGATGAGAATTTAATACTCAAAATCGAAGATACCGAAAACTTCGAATCTTTAATAGAAGACTTATTGACTAACAATGACTTGGATGCCGTTTTTGCTGTAAACGAAATTTTTGCCGTAACTGCCATTAAATTAGCCCGAAAGTTAAACATCAAAGTCCCAGAAGAACTTTCAATAATTGGTTTTACCGACGGAATCATTTCAAAATATTCAACTCCAAGCATATCTACTGTTAGTCAAAACGGAATAAAAATGGGCGGAAAAGCAGCAAAAATGTTGATTGACAGACTAGAAGCAGAAGACGAAGAAGACGAACAATACAGCACCGAAGTCATCGAAACCGAATTAGTAGAACGAGAATCTACTATTTAAGACTAAAAACCTAAAGTTTAAATTCCGCTTATATGCGGAATTTTTTTTGGTTTCGTTGGGAATTATTTCCTAGTAAGTCCGTGGTGAGTCCGTGGTGAGTCCGTGGTGAGTCCGTGAAAAACATATTTTTTAATGGACTCACCACATAGTAAGCATTTATATATTATACAATCAGTCCGAAAAAGTATTGGTCAAGTCACAATCAATCTCTGTTATACTCGAGGTTTTATCAACAAAAAACGTTTGCGTAACCCCAACCTATAATTTTTTTTACCTAAAATTAACTCAATTTAAATTCTTTGTTATCTTTACGACAATTATCAAAGCTTATACTTTTACTTCGAACTAAATAAAGTTTTGATAAGCATCGCGCTTATCGTATAGCAATCAATAAATTACGATAATGGAAAAGCGTAAATTAGGTTTCTGGGAAATTTGGAACATGAGTTTCGGTTTCTTAGGGATACAATTTGGTTTTGAGTTACAAAACTCAAATATTAGCAGAATTTTTGAAACCCTCGGAGCAAACAAAGACGAAATCCCTATTTTGTGGATAGCGGCTCCATTAACTGGATTGCTTATTCAACCCATAATAGGTTATTTAAGTGATCGGACATGGCATCCGTATTGGGGAAGAAGAAGACCATTCTTTTTTATTGGTGCAATTTTAGCAAGTATCGCTTTATTGATCATGCCAAACTCTCCAACTTTATGGATTGCTGGTGGTATGCTTTGGATATTAGATGCTTCTATCAACGTTTCTATGGAACCCTTTAGGGCATTTGTGGGCGATAAATTACCGCCAAAACAGAGAACAAGTGGTTTTGCAATGCAAAGCTTTTTCATCGGTATTGGCTCTGTTATTGCAGCTTTACTTCCGTGGATATTTACTAATTGGTTTCATTTTAGCAATACAGCTCCAGCAGGTCAAATACCCGATTCGGTTAAATGGTCATTCTATTTGGGTGCTTTTGCATTTTTATCTGCGGTAATGTATACCGTTTTTACAACAAAAGAATTCCCTCCTGAAAGCATTGAGCAATTTAAGAAAGAAAAAGAAGAAACGACCTTTGCAGATGCTTTCAAGGAAACCTTTGGTGGAATTTTTAAAATGCCAAAAACCATGAAACAATTGGCATTAGTTCAATTCTTTACCTGGTTTGCACTTTTCGCAATGTGGATTTACGCTACAAACGCCATAACTTCTACAAAATACAACATGAAAGTTGACAGCGCATTGGTTACCAAAATGGAAAATGCAGTTCAGTCAAGATTAAGCACCCTTGGAAATTCAGATTCCAAAGAAGAAAAGAACTTAAAATCCCTTGCCAAAGATTTTGAAGAAATTAAAACATTCAGAGCAAGTGAAAACCCTAAAACAGTATCTGTAAATATTGCCAACTATTTTGTAGACAGTAAAAATACAGATACAAATGCAGCCGAAAAAATTGAATTAAAAAGAGTTCAGCAACAATACAATGATGGTGCTGACTGGCTTAGCGTTTGTTCATCGGTAAGAAATGGTATGGCGGCAATTTTTGCCTTCATTATTCCGTTAATTGCCTTCAGAACCAACAGAAAGATTACACACATGATTTGTTTAATTATAGGAGGAATAGGTTTAATTTCTATTTATTTTATAACTAATCCAACTTTTATTATCGTTTCAATGGGAATGGTTGGTATTGCCTGGGCAAGTATCCTTTCAATGCCCTACGCAATGTTATCAAACGCCTTGCCTCCTAACAAAATGGGGTATTATATGGGAGTCTTCAATTTCTTTATAGTAATTCCCCAAATTGTGGCAGCAAGCATCTTAGGCTATTTTACAATTCATTTATTTAATGCAGACACTCTGAATACCATTGTGTTAGGTGGATGCTCAATGATTTTAGCCGGATTATTAACATTATTTGTAAAAGACGAAGAAAAAGAATAAAATGAAAAAAGCATTCATCTTCGACCTAGATGGCGTTATCGTTGACACCGCTAAATATCATTTTTTAGCCTGGCAAAAAATAGCAAGCGATTTAGGAATCGAATTTACACCAGAACACAACGAAGAATTAAAAGGAGTTAGCCGTATTCGTTCTTTGGATATTATATTAAAACTTGGAAATATTCAAGCATCCGAAGAGAACAAAAACAAATGGTTAACCCAAAAAAATGAAGATTACCTCTCTTATATTGAACACATGGACGAATCAGAAATTCTGCCAGGCGTTCTTAACATTTTAGAATTTATTAAAGAAAAAAAACAATTAATAGCATTAGGTTCGGCTAGTAAAAACGCCCGACCTATCCTAGAAAAAGTAAAAATTTTGCATTTGTTTGATGCCATTGTTGATGGAAACGACGTAACCAATGCAAAACCAGATCCTGAAGTTTTTATAAGGGGTGCTAAATTATTAAATGTATCCAACGAAAACTCTATGGTTTTTGAAGATGCGGTAGCCGGAATTCAGGCCGCTAATATTGCTAATATGACGAGTATCGGAATTGGTGATGAGAGAATTCTACACGAAGCAAAATACAATTTTAAAGATTTTACCTTTATGGATACTTCTTTCATAGAAGCATTCATAAACTAAAATTGAATGATAAAAGGAAATTAAAATGAATCAAGATTATATCAAACCAGACAACTGGTCAATTATAGAAGAAGGATTTGACTTAGACCAAGTGAAATCTTCTGAAAGCCTATTTAGTATCGGAAACGGTGCCATGGGACAACGCGCCAATTTTGAAGAACAGTATTCCGGAAAATCTTTCCAGGGAAGTTACATCGCCGGAATCTACTATCCTGATAAAACCAAAGTGGGTTGGTGGAAAAACGGGTATCCCGAATATTTTGCTAAAGTATTAAACGCACCAAACTGGATTGGAATCAACATCGAAATCAATGGTGAGAATCTTGATTTAGCAGCCTGCGCAGCAGTAAAAAACTTCCGTCGCGAACTAAATATGAAACAAGGAATTTACAACCGTTCATTCGAAGCAACGTTGCAAAACGGAACTCAAATATCGGTAAACGTTCGTCGTTTTCTTTCTTTAGATTTAGATGAAGTTGGTGTTATTAATTATGAAATCACACCGTTAAATACAGCTGCTAAAATAACGTTTAAACCCTATGTTGACGCCGGAGTTCACAATGAAGATGCCAATTGGGAAGAGAAATTTTGGGAACCATTAGACGTTAAAAACTCAGGAAACGAAGCTTTTGTTACGGCACGAACTTTCAAAACGCATTTTACGGCTACAACTTTCATGCAAAATAGTATTTTGTTAAATGGCGTAAACCAGAATGTTTCTCCATCAAATGTTGACACTTCAATAGATAAAGTTCAGTTTACTTATCAAGTTGAAGCTACAAAAGGTCAAACAGTTTCTATACAAAAGCTGGGCGGTTATACCGTATCCATGAATCATGAAAACACTCAAATTGCGGCTCAAAATGTTATCGCGAAAGCATTATCATTTGGCTACGACCAATTATTGAATAATCAAATCGAAGCTTGGGCAAAAATCTGGGAAATGAGCGACATCACTATTGATGGTGATGTAAAAGCGCAACAAGGAATTCGTTTCAATATTTTCCATTTAAACCAAACCTATTTAGGAAAAGATTCCCGTTTGAATATTGGTCCAAAAGGATTTACTGGCGAAAAATATGGCGGCTCCACTTATTGGGATACCGAAGCATACTGCATTCCGTTTTATATGGCAACCAAAGACCAGCAAGTAGCTCGAAATCTTTTGGCTTATCGTTACAATCAATTGGATAAAGCGATAGAAAACGCTGGAAAATTAGGTTTCACAAACGGCGCAGCTTTGTATCCAATGGTAACCATGAATGGAGAAGAATGTCATAACGAGTGGGAAATTACCTTTGAAGAAATCCACAGAAATGGCGCTATTGCTTTCGCTATTTTCAACTATTACAGATTCACCGGCGATTACTCATACATTCCTGAAAAAGGTTTAGAAGTTCTAATCGGAATTGCCCGTTTTTGGCATCAAAGAGCAACTTTTTCAACGCATAAAAATCAATATGTGATTTTGGGAGTTACGGGTCCGAATGAATACGAAAATAACGTCAACAATAACTTCTATACTAATTATTTGGCCAAATGGTGTATCGATTATGCCATTGAACAAATCAATAAAATTGAAAAAGAATATAGCTCTGATTTTGCCCGAATCATGAACAAAGTCAAATTAGATGCAACTGAAATCGGACACTGGAAAAAAGTGGGGGATCATATGTATTTTCCATTTTCGGAAGAGCATGATGTGTATTTGCAGCAAGATGGTTTCTTAGATAAAGAATTAGTTAAAGTGCATGATTTGGATAAATCACAACGACCAATCAATCAAAAATGGTCTTGGGACAGAATTTTGCGTTCGCCGTATATCAAACAAGCGGATACTTTACAAGGTTTCTACTTCTTTGAAAATCATTTCAGCAGAGAACAATTAGAAAAACATTTCGATTTCTACGAACCGTTTACCGTTCATGAAAGTTCACTTTCGCCATGCGTACACTCTATTCAGGCTGCCAC